>JAESSV010000120.1 GCA_016763895.1 Magnetovibrio sp.
AGCCTTTCGTGACAACGACCGCACCCGCCGAGAATTTTTATCCATGGTCACCAATCCATCGGGTATTGCAACGGTTCACGTATAAAGCCTTGACCACCCGTCTCAAGCAGTGAAGATTACGCCCTGGGGCAACATTCTAAACACCCTGGGACACCATTCTGAACACACTGGGACAACATTTGGTACAGGCAAAAGGTTCGGTTAGCGATCCATGATGGATTTTAGACCCATTTTTGTAATCTTAGGCGTACTGCTGGCGACTTTGGCGCTGAGCATGTGCATACCTGCGTTTGTGGATGCCTCAAATGACAATCCCGATTGGAAAGTCTTTGCCATTTCCGCCAGCCTGACGTTGTTTGTTGGCATCAGCTTTTTCTTGAGTTCGTCAACGGGCGAGGGGCGCATGAACTTAAATGTGCGCCAGGCCTTTGTTATGACCACGTTGAGCTGGCTGATCTTGACCGTCTTTGCGGCTCTTCCGTTCATGCTTTCGGAACTTGAACTCACCTATACCGATGCTTTTTTCGAAGCCATGAGCGGGATCACCACCACCGGGTCCACGGTGATTACGGGGCTGGACCATGCCCCGCCGGGGATTTTAATGTGGCGCGGCATTCTGCAATGGTTAGGCGGCCTTGGTATTGTTGTGATGGCCATTGCCGTGATGCCGATGATGGGCGTTGGCGGCATGCAAATGTTTAAAGTCGAAGCGTTTGATGCCGGGGAAAAAGTATTGCCCCGCGCGGCTCAGATTTCCATGGCTTTGGTGCTGATATATGCCTTGCTGACCATCATGTGGGGGATGATGTTGTGGGGGGCGGGCATGACGCCGTTTGAGTCCACCATTCATGCCATGACGACCATTGCCACGGGCGGTTTTTCCACCTCTGACGGGTCCGTGGGGCATTTTGACAGCTGGACCATTGATCTGATCATCACCTTGGGCATGATTGTCGGTTCCATGCCATTTTTGTTGTTCATGCAAGTGGTCCGTGGAAAACCTATGCAATTGTGGCGCGATGAACAGGTCCGGGGTTTTATCGCCATTTTGGTCTTTATTGTTTTTGTGATGACCGCGTTGTTGTGGTTTGAAACGGGACTGCCACCCTTGCAAGCCTTCCGCTATGCCGCCTTTAACGTGGTTTCGATCATGACCGGAACGGGCTATGCCACCGATGATTATGGATTGTGGGGCAGCTTTGCCCTGCCGATTTTCTTTTTCATTATGTTTATTGGTGGCTGTGCCGGGTCGACCACTTGTGGCATCAAGATTTTCCGTTTTCAGGTCTTGTATGCCGCAGCACGGGTTCAGGTTCGCCACCTGCTTCAGCCCCATGGCGTGTTCATTCCTTATTATAACCACCGCCCCATTCCCGACACGGTTATTGTGTCGGTGTTGAGCTTCTTTTTTGTGTTTGGTCTCTCGTTTGCGGCCTTGGCGTTGGGGCTTGGCATCTTAGGGCTAGACTTTCTCACCGCCATCAGCAGTGCGGCCACCGCCATCGCCAATGTTGGGCCCGCCCTGGGTCCCATTGTCGGGCCATCGGGCACCTTTGCATCCTTTCCCGATGCGGCAAAGTGGTTGATGGCGGCGGGTATGTTGCTGGGGCGTTTGGAATTGTTTACCATCTTGGTGTTGTTTTCCCGCACCTTCTGGCGGGGCTAGACCTGAATGTTGACCTTTCTCGGCATTGCTTTTTTCATTGGCATGAGCCACGCGTTAGAAGCCGATCATGTGGCCGCCGTATCCGCGCTGGCGACACGGCAAAGCCGGGTCTCGTCCATCGTCCGCACAGGTGCGGCGTGGGGCATTGGACACACCTTAACCCTGTTGGTCTTTGCCGGCATATCCTTAAGCTTGCACCTGGCCATTAATGAACAATTGGCGGGATGGTTGGAATTTTTTGTGGGCCTTATGTTGATGGGGTTGGGGGGGCATATTTTGTTTCGTCTGGCCAAGGACCGGGTGCACTTTCACCTCCATAAGCACCCGCACAAACACCCGCACAAACGCGCGGGTGAACAAACTCACTTTCATGCCCACAGCCATACCACGCAAACCAACACCCCCCACGAGGCAACGGCTCATCATCACGACCACAAGTCTTTTCCCAAGCGATCCATGTTTGTCGGCATGATGCATGGCATGGCAGGGTCAGCAGCACTTTTGGCGCTCACCGCCAGCAGCGCGCCAAGCCCGGCCGTGGGCTTGCTGTATGTGCTTTTGTTTGGAATGGGCTCTATTCTTGGCATGGCAACGCTGAGCGTGGTTATCGCCGTGCCCATCGCCTTGTCGGCCCGGTTTCTCACCTGGACCAACCGGAGCCTTCAGGCCGTTACGGGCCTTGCAACGTTTTTGATAGGCCTGTACACCGTCGTCAATCTACAGACCGTTTTCTAAGTGAGTTTAAGGTTTTGCGACCCAACGCGACATATAGCCTTTGATTTGCACATCCATTTGGGTATTGAAATCAGCCATAAGTTTTTCCACCAATTCCATCCAGGCCTGTTCACGTTGGGCAAGGGTGGCATTTTCGCTGACCTCAATGGATCGTTTTGAGGTTACTCGAATGGTTCCGGTGGCGCCGCTTTTGTCCTTTGTGATGCTCATCGTCGCCTTCGCCGTGGCATCGTAACGTGTTGTCGGTTCATAGGCGAACATGCCTTTGAAACCTTTGGTTTTTTGAAGACGGGTTTCAATGACCGAGCCATCTTGGATCACAAAATTGGCAATCCCTGTATTTTCCGGTCCGCCCACGGCAACCAAACGTGTCATTGCCCAATTAAACATGGCCTGTTCCGGCGGCGTGGAAAAGCGTTGTTCCACGTTGGGGGCATCAATGGGGCCTTTGTAATTGGATTTGATATTTATGGACGCCACATTTAAGCGGACTTTGGACAAATGTTGAAAACCAATTTGAGCAATCGGGCCGCCGATGACTTGATCCTTCACACATCCCGAAAGGCCAAACCCCACCATTCCAACACCCAAAATTGTGCGTACAATGCGTCCAGGCTTATTCATCAGATCCTCCATAAATGCGGTCTAAATCCACGGCTGTAAAATTATAATCCGTAGCACATAATTCACAATTCACTTGGCACGTTCCGTCTGCGTCGGTCACTTCCGCCCGGGGCAGTGATTTTAAAGTCGTTTCCACCTTTTTACGTGAACATCGACATTTGTGCACCAGAGGCTTTGGCTCATACGTGCGCACGCCGTCATCATGATACAAACGATACAAAAGATCTTCTGTGGACAATTCATCATCCAACAACTCTTCGAGTTTGAGGCTGGCCAACAAAACCACCACGCGGTGCCAATTGTCTTCGACGTCGTCCGTATCTTTGCTGTTGTCATGGGGCATGCGTTGAATCAACAAGGCTCCGGCTGTGCGGTTTTTTGAGCCGACGTCTGAGCCCAAGAAAATAACCGTTTCCAGCTGTTCCGAAGTTCTGAAGTAAGTTTGCGCACAAGCCGCCAAGGTCGCACCTTCTAAGGCTACGACACCTTGGTAACGTTCCATGTTTGGGCCTTGATCGACGGTAAAGGCCAAATGCCCAGAGCCCAGCATACGGGGGACCTTTGCCCTTTCTTGGGTCGTGTCTTGGGTCGTGTCTTGGGTCGCGGCCTCGGCAACTTTATCTTCATCAAAACGCGCATAGCCGCGCAATTCACCCGAAGACGTTACATCGGCAACCAATAAAGAAATTGGGCCATCGGATTGGACTTGTAAGGTAAACAGCCCGTCATATTTCAAGGCACTGGCCAAGGTCGCGCCCAACACCAACGTTTCCGCAAGCATTTCGGCAACGGCTTGTGGATAGGCATGGGCGTCCAAGACGTGATCCAAAGCTGGACCAATGCGCACCAAACGCCCCCGCACGTCAATACCAGCCAATTGAAAGGTTTGGGCCAAGTCAAAGTTTTTCATAGACGTTAGCTCATGCACCAGGCCAACACGCCTTTTTGGGCATGCAAGCGGTTTTCGACTTCGTCCCAAATGACCGATTGTGAGCCATCAATAACGTCCGTGGTGACTTCTTCATCCCGGTGGGCGGGCAAACAATGCATAAATATCGCATTCTCGTGGGCCAAGGCCATGCGGCGCGCATCCACTTGAAAGGGTTCCAGGTATTCACAGCGTTGCTCGGCATCTTTATCGCCCATCGACACCCAGCAATCGGTCACGATCAGGTTTGCGTCCTTGCAAGCTTCGTCCGCGTCGTGGGTGAGGGTGACATCGGCGCCTTCGCCAGCCGCCCAATCTAAAACCTTTTGGGGCACGGGCAATTCTTTGGGTACGGCAAGGCTTAAGGAAAAGCCAAAACGTTGGGCCGCATGGACAAAGCTGACCGCCATGTTGTTGCCATCGCCACACCACGTTACTTTTTTGCCTTTGATGGGGCCTTGGTGTTCTTCAAACGTCATCACATCCGCCATCAATTGACACGGATGGCTGTCGTCCGTCAGACCATTGATCACCGGGACCGTGGCGTATTTGGCCAAGTCTAAAAGTTTTTGCGGGTCATCGGTGCGGATCATGATGGCATCCACATAACGCGACAAGACGCGGGCCGTGTCGGCAACACTTTCGCCGCGACCAAGCTGGGTGCCTTGACCGTCCATGATCACCACATCGCCACCCAATTGCTTCATCCCGACTTCAAACGACACGCGGGTGCGCGTAGACGGCTTTTCGAAAATCATCGCCAGAGTTTTGCCCACCAATGGGCGGTCAGCCTTGCCCAATTTTTGGGCCGCCTTTAAACGGACGCCCAAGTCCAAAATGGACCTCAGCGTATCTGCACTCACATCATTTAAGTCTAGAAAATGTTTAGGAGCCGTCATGGGGCTCTCCTTTATTTAAGCGTAGAACTCATTTAAACGTAGCTCTGGGCCACGGTCTCGAAAATAGAAAGGGCCTCAGCAATATGAGCGTCCTGTATGATCAAAGGGGGCAACAAACGTATAACATTGTCACCTGCGGGCGCCACCAACAAGCCTTCGGCTTCTAAGCCTGCTTTGAAGTCCCGATTTACGATCGCATCTTTCAACTTAATGCCACGCATCAAGCCTAGGCCCCGCGTTTCGTCAAATACAGTGGGGTATTTTTCCACAAGGCTGTGCAAAGCAGCGTCTAAAACTTTACCCATTTGGGTCACATGTTCGAAAAAACCATCTTGGGTTAAAATGTCAAACACCGCGTTGCCGACCGCCATGCCCAAAGGATTGCCGCCGTATGTGGTGCCGTGGTTGCCGACGCCCAAAACACCGGCGGCTTCGGTGGTGAGGCACGCGCCCAGCGGAAAACCACCGCCAAGACCTTTGGCCGTGGACACCACGTCCGGGATCACGCCCGCCCATTCATGGGCAAACAATTTTCCGGTCCGGCCCATGCCGCATTGCACTTCGTCAAACATCAACAACAGCCCAAATTCATCGGCGATTTCACGCAGGCCTTGAAGATAACCTTCCGGCGCCGGACGCAACCCGCCTTCGCCTTGAACAGGTTCCACCAAAATCGCCGCTGTTTTGTCGGTAATGGCGGCACGCATTTCGTTTAAATTGCCGTGGGCCACTTGATCAAAAGCATCAATGACGGGGGCAAATCCTTCTAAAAGCTTGGCTTGGCCGGCCGCCGCTATGGTCGCCAAGGTGCGTCCATGAAATGCATTTTCACAACCGATCACGCGAAACCGTTCGGGGTGGCCGTTGTCGCGTTGGTACTTGCGGGCAATTTTAAGGGCGGCTTCCAAGGCCTCGGCTCCGGAATTGCAAAAGAACACCCGATCCGCAAAAGACGCTTCAACGAACCGCTGCGCAAGGCGCTCTTGCCCCGGCGACCGATACAGGTTTGACACATGCCAAACCTTATCCGCTTGATCCTTCAAAGCCTTAACCATATGAGGGTGGTTATAGCCCAAGCAAGAAACCGCAATGCCCGCACAGAAATCCAAGAAGCGTCGTCCATCAGCCGTGTATAAATAAACGCCCTCGCCCTTTTCAAAGGCAAGATCAGACGGGGCATAAGTCGGCATCAGAGCGGACATAAAGAGGCTTCCTTTTCTCAAAATAAAAGAATTAAATGGCAAAACCACCAAAATAAAATAACCGGGTGGAAAATCCACCCGGAAAGCGGGGGATTATGGGAATCTTGAAGGGTTATGTCAAGGTTTCTGGGTCAAGGGCTAAGGCTTGAGCTTATAACCCGTGTCAAACATCTTCCAACAGATGGTCCAAAGCACCAAATCCATGCCGCCAACGGCGAGCATTCCATTTAGGATGGGCGCGTCCGATTGACCGATAAAACCATAACGAAAGCCGTCGATCATATAAAAGAACGGATTGGACAGGGCAATGTTTTGGGCCAGTTCCGGCAGGCGGTGGATGGAATAAAAAGTCCCCGACAGAAACGATAAAGGGGTCACGATAAAATTGGTTAGACCCGCAATGTGGTCAAATTTTTCGGACCAAATGCCACCGATAATGCCCAACAACGACATCATCAAGGATGCCCCGATGGCATGAAACATGATGAGGGGCAGGCTGTGCACTTTCATCGGCACCACAAAAGCCACCGCGATGCCCACGGCGGTTCCCACCACCAAGCCCCGGGTGGCACCGCCAAGGGCGATGCCCAAGGTCAATTCGTGCGAACTCAACGGCGGCATCAACGTATCAACGATGTTGCCTTGAACCTTTGAAATCATCATCGAACTGGAGGTATTGGCAAACGCGTTTTGGGTCATGGCCATCATGATAAGCCCCGGCGCCAGAAATTCCATAAAAGGCACGCCGCCAACCACGTTCACGTCCCGTCCCATGGCCAGAACGAATACCGATAAAAACAACATCGATGTCACAATGGGACCGATGATGGTTTGGGTGTAGACTTTTAAAAAGCGGTGAACCTCGCGCATGTACAAGGTGTA
>JAESSV010000121.1 GCA_016763895.1 Magnetovibrio sp.
CGGACGTTCGTCTTGACCATCAAGGACTTGCGGCCAACGCAAGGGGTTGTGTCCCCATTCCCCCGTAATCGCATTGTGACCGCCCAACGCTTGTCCGTCGATGGCGATGCCGCCGCCAACGCCGGTGCCAAGGATGATGCCAAAAACGACCTTACACCCTTGTCCGGCACCGTCTTGGGCCTCGGACACGGCAAAGCAATTGGCATCATTGGTCAATCGCACAGGGCGACCTATGGCGGCGCTTAAGTCTTTATCAAGGGGCTTATCGATGAGGCATACGGAATTGGAACTTTTGACGAGCCCGGTCGCCGGCGACAGCGCGCCGGGGATGCCAATGCCCACGTGGGGAACTGGGTCGCAATCGGTGCTCAATCGAGCCACCAGATTGGCCACGGCCCGGACCGTGGCGGTGTAGTCACCTTGGGGTGTTGGGGTGCGCACGCGCAAAAGCTCATGACCATCAGGCCCCAACAAGATGCCTTCGATTTTGGTGCCCCCTAAATCGATGCCGATGCGCATGGTATATTAATCGCTGATTTTGCGAAGATCGTGTTCGTCACAAGACAAGGTCGGACGGAACATGCCACGGATGAAACGCGCCCCCGGAGTCTTTTCAAGTTCTGCGCTGGTGTCTTTTGCCACGCGAAGAGGCAATGGCTCTGGAACAGGGTCAGCTGACAAAATCCGGGCATCGGGGAAAATTTGTTGAGCCCGCAAGAAGGCTTGGGATTGCCCCGGAGCCGTGATCATTTTCATAGACACCTCTTGGGTCACGCCAATGCGAACCAAAGTGATGATGAACCGTTTTTCTTGAGACTTGGCATCAACTTCCGTCAAGCTTCCAAGTGTGGTGCGTTCAAATGAAGTTTTCACTGTGTCGGCCCCCCCAGGCCCAATTTCCAGCCTATTTTCGAATTGCGCGTTCTAAATGGAGATATTTCCCACAATTTCGAAACGCTTTTTAATTAACCAAAATCTGTAAACCAATACTTAACTATAATACATAAAGTGCACTGTCAACGTAGAGAATACATGATCTGGGGGGCTATACTAAATCAGGTATACGAAACACAATATCTTGTGTCTGGTCGGCAAAAAGGCCCGGTATCACTATATAGGGTGTGTTTAAAGCTAAATATATCTAAATATTGGGTTGTAAGAGTTTGTTTAGGATTTAGTATGCGGTACGAATCGATTCTTAAAAACCGCAAAAAAATGCTTACATAAAGTTAAGTATCAAGGGTTTGCTAACCTTTGAGGACTATAAAGGGAGATAGTGCTATGGCAACCGAAACCGATTCGGTCGCATTGGTGACATCTCAGAATGAGAACTTGCTCCGGCAAGATGAGTTACGGCAAGAACGTGTCGAAAGCTTAAAAGAAAGATTCATTGTCGGGCATTTCCCCGTATTTGAGGCTTTTAATGAGCTTGGGCTGACGGGGCGTGATATTGCCGAGATATCTGTTGTTACGCCCCCACCGTAAGCAAATGGCGTTCTGGTAAGGTTCGCATTCCGGATGACCGGCTTGTTTTCCTGACCTTGATTTTGGCCCATTTGCTGGACGATGCTAAGGCCCAAAGCACATTAGAATCCGAATGGGGAGCTTCCAGTGGATCAGGACAATGGGCCTTGGGCGAACACACGCGGATTGACGCGGCGCGCGCACATTTGTCTTTGCAAGAGGTCTTGAATTTGGGTTTGCCCGGGTCCGGGGTTCGCGATGGGGCCATACGTTTTCGTACGTGGTGGAGTTCTGGAGCCGCCGAAGACCTCCAGAAAAAGCATTTTCGCGTGGCCCTCAATGACGGTGCATCGCGAGAGTTAGAGATTTTGAAAAATAGGGTTCGACGGACATGACGAATAAAATGGGGATCAGTTCAACAGGTATTGATGCCGCGAAAGCAATTAAACAAAGCTATCGGACTGGCACGCCAATTTGTGTGCCCGGCCAGCCGACAAAAATTCTTTTGCCCGAACACTTGATTAACGTAGACCTTGACTTGGTTCATTTCGACGATCCGTTGCCGTTGGCGATGATGGCGACGTTGGATCCGGAATCTCCCATGGCCTTGGCCGCAACCACACGGTTGTCGCCGAAAGCTTGTGACAAGGAACTGATTGCCGGCATGTATGCCTTGGTCGGTGAAAAAACCCGTCATCCTTTGGTGTCTCGATGCGTGGACGTGGTTCGCGAAAACGACTTTAACCCCAAAGCCATTGCCTTTGTGCGCACCCGTACCCGCCAATTCATCGTGCAAACCCGGCGTCAATATGCCCAAGCTTTGAAATTGATTTTGCGGGCTTTGTTGGACGGCGATATTGGGGCGGCTGATTTTGTCGAGCAATTCATCAAATTAACGGAATCTGGAAATTTACAAAGCGATGTTCGCCAAAAGCTGGTCACCAGTTTGTTGCTGTCCGAACATGTGCGCCCGGGCATTAAGTTTTTGATGTTGGAACACTTTGAAAGCTTCCCATTGCCCACCCGCCAAGGCATCATCCAAGCCGTCGCCAATGCTCCGGAAAGCCGTCACATCGACGTGCTCAAGGAAGAACTCCGCTGGATCGTATCCCACGAACGCCAAAAACAAGCCGTCATCAGACAAAAACGCGCCGGGGCAGGGGTCCATTAAGTTCTGTACCGGGCGAAGGGTTATTCCTCTTTTTTGGTATCTGGGCTTATGGCATAGCGTCCAGCGCCCGTGAAGTAGAGGGCAACCATCGCTGTCCAGACTGGAATCCCGGCGAGGAAAAGGAAGTTCGGTGGCATGCCTGCATCAAAGGGATGAATGATTTTGTCAAATGTGACAGCGACACTGACGGTATGCATCAAAAGTGAAACCAAAATGACGCTCTTGACCCGAAAACCGATGATGAGCAAGACACCACCGATGATCTGTATGGCTCCAAGGACATAAACGACCATCGAGGATGTAAATTCACCATAGAACGCAGGATAAACACCATTGGTCATCATGTCATGGCTGACGAACTTTAACGTTCCAAATAGTGTCATGAAAACACCAATGCCCAGTCTCAAAAACGTTCCTGCAAGGTCTTGATTATTCATAATCATTCTCCTTCTTGGTCTGTTATTAGAAGAATGGGATTTTGCATACAGCCGTCGGGAATACCCCTCTTGTTAAGGGGCAACATAAGCAGACCCTTTAAAGCGGCTACCTATCTATTATATTCAGCGCGACCGACCGATAAGTTACAAAATTACGGTGACAAA
This sequence comes from Magnetovibrio sp., assembly GCA_016763895.1. GTDB lineage: Bacteria > Pseudomonadota > Alphaproteobacteria > Rhodospirillales > Magnetovibrionaceae > JANLGW01. The sequence continues at coordinate 3,238 of JAESSV010000121.1, forward strand.
TTACGGTGTCTTGTGCTGTTGATTGCAGCTGACCTGAAG
>JAESSV010000122.1 GCA_016763895.1 Magnetovibrio sp.
TTCTATGCCCCAAGGCGGCCTAGACGCGTTGATGTCCGGCGATCCTTTGGATGTGTTGGCTTACCAGTATGACATCGTGTGCAATGGGATTGAGTTGTCTTCGGGGGTCATTCGGAACCACTTGCCGGAAATTATGTACAAAGCTTTTGAAATCGCCGGCTATTCTAATGATGTGGTGGAAAAAGAATTTGGCGGTATGTTGAGCGCCTTTAAATTTGGGGCCCCACCTCACGGTGGATCGGCTCCTGGCATTGATCGCATGGTCATGATGTTGGCTGATGAGCCCAACATTCGCGAAGTTATTGCGTTCCCTATGAACCAACAAGCTCAAGATTTGCTGATGAATGCTCCGGCTGCGGCTGACCCTGATCAATTGCGCGAATTGCAATTAAAATTGGCCCCTCCACCCAAAGCTGAAAAGAAAATAGAAAGCGGTTCGGAATAAATTTGTAAGCAAATCGATTAAATATATTCTTGGTGCAACTTTTAAAAATTGCTAGACGTCACCAAAATAATGTATAAGATTTAGGAACAAATGGGAATGATAGGGCGGGTATAGATAACTTCTTAGACCTTGATTTTTCAGTGATTATTATGCCTGTGGATTGTGCCAGTGGTGTGTGCTTGTGGATTGTGTTGAGAACCATCGATACCGTTCTGTTAACAGCTCTGGGCAGCGTGTTTTATTTTTGTATGTTGCGCCCCCTACAAGGGAAACGATTATCGTAATCTGATTACACCAATAGGCTGTGAAGGTGATGCCTTTCTATAAAGGCATACTTCCGGACGAGTATTCATGTGGTCGGAAATCAAAAAAGAAACAACATAAGCAACAAAAATATTGAGTGCTCGATCGGGCAAAAGAATAGAAACAAGGAGGCTCCTATGGCACAAGATCGATCGTTAACTGGCGTTGAAAGAACGTTTGAGTTATCTGAAATGATTGTTAGCAAAACTGATTTAAAAGGCCGGATTACATACGTAAACGACACTTTTTTAAAAGTTGCAGGATATACGACTGATGAATGCTTAGGCCAGCCTCACTCTATGATTCGTCATCCAGACATGCCGCGTTGTGTGTTTAAGTTGTTGTGGGATACGGTTGCCACGGGCTTCGAAATATTTGCTTACGTGCTTAACAGAGCCAAAAATGGAGATCATTATTGGGTCGTGGCGCATGTGACAGCCACCATGAATGATGATACGGGTGAAGTGCTCGCATATCATTCTAGTCGACGATCTCCGTCTCGTGCGGCTATAGAAGCGATTATGCCTTTGTACGCAAAATTAAAGGCAGAGGAAGATCGTCATTCTGACAGAAAGGCTGGGCTTCAAGCTTCGACAGATATGTTGTTGGGGATTTTAGAGGACGCCAATTTGTCCTATGACCAGTTTGTTTTTTCCGTCATTAACGGCTCTTGATAAGCCGGACGGATTGGTAAAAATTACGATCTGTGAAGCGGTTTATTTCTGAATTTTGGTGGCTGGTTAAGGCTTTAGCCTAATAACAAAAAGGGTATTTTATATGTTTGATCTCAAAACACTGAGGGGCCAAGGCATAGTTGCATCATTGCTTTCAATGTTGATTTATGTGGTGGTTGCCGGCTCTGGAATGTTGGGCATATATAAGCTTTCCAATAATATTTCAGTTATGTCTGTTGAATCATCTAAAAAAACAGATTTGGTTTCCCCGCTTTTGCAAGCCTCCAACAATATTAAAAATGATGTTGTCCAAGTCCAGCAATGGCTAACCGATGTTTCGGCAACGCGGGCTCAAGATGGCATGAATGATGGTTTTGATGTGGCAGAAGGATTTGCCAAAAGCTTTAAGAAAGATACAGCCATTGCTTTGAAACTGGCACAAGATCTAAACCTTGACGGTGTTACCCGAATCTTGAAAGCCATGCAGGGGTCATTCCCAGCCTATTATTCCACCGGCCAAAAAATGGCAAAGGCTTATGTTGAATTTGGCCCGGCGGGTGGCAATAAAATGATGGGGGAATTTGATGGAACGGCGGCGAGTATCGGTGAATCTGTTGATCAATTGATGAAAACGGTCATTGCACTTGATCAGCAAGAAACGAGAATATTGAACACTTCATCGGCCCTTGCCCAAGAAACTGCCCATTCTCAAATGCTGACCCTCGGTGCCTTGTTCGCGATCGGCTTTGTTCTTTTGGTTTTGATTGTTTACAAGACGGATGAGGTGTTGCGCATCATCACCAATGTTTCCAGAGCCTTGGATCGGGCCGAAAAAGGTGATCTTGATATTCGCATACATCGGGTTCTTGGATCTGGTGAGGCGGCTAAAATTCAAAATAGCTTTAACCATGTCATGGACGTAACCGAGTGTTATGTGCGCGAGGTGCGGGCTTCAATGGCTTTTGTCAGTAAGGGGTGGTATTTCCGCACGATTCAAGAAGGTGGCTTCGGCGGCTCATTTTTGTCCAGCGTGAAACGGCTCAATCAATCGGTGGCAATCACCGACAAACAAAATAGTGATTTTGCTGTGATTGCGAAAAAATTTGAAGAGAATATGAACGCCGTTGTGCAAACGGTAACCTCGGCCGCATCTGAATTGCAAGCCACCGCGCAAGGTATGGAACGCACGGCTTCTATCACCAGTGAGAAATCCAGAACGGTTGCAAATGCTGCTGAAATGGCATCAAAAAATGTCCAAACGGTTGCTGCTGCTGCTGAGCAATTGTCCAGTTCCATTACGGAAATTAGCGGCCAAGTGAGCCAGTCGGCGACCATCGCTAGCCAAGCGGTTTTTGACGCTAAAAAAAGTGGCGAAAATGTTCGCGGGTTGTCTGATTCGGCGTCGAAAATTGGTGAAGTCGTGAGTTTGATTTCCGATATTGCGGATCAAACGAACCTGTTGGCTTTGAATGCGACCATCGAAGCCGCCCGCGCCGGTGACGCGGGTAAGGGCTTTGCTGTGGTGGCTTCGGAAGTTAAAAACTTGGCCAACCAAACAGCCAAGGCAACTGAAGAAATCAGCATGCAAGTCGGTGGTGTGCAAAAATCTACGGAAGATGCTGTTATCGCTATTCAAAACATTGGCGCGACCATTGGTAAAATTGATGAAGCGGCCACCACGATTGCTTCGGCTGTGGAAGAACAAGGGGCCGCGACGCAAGAAATTGCCCGTAACGTTGAACAAGCTGCGCTTGGCACCAACGATGTGACGGCCAATATTTCCGAGGTGACAGAAGGGGCGGCTGAAACCGGGCACGCTGCAACTGAGGTCCTTTCAGCGGCAGAAGAGCTTGCAAAGCAAGGGGCTTCTATGTCTAAGGAAATGAACACGTTTTTGGCAGAAATGCGTAAAGTCATCAAATAAGCAGAGCAAGGATTTTACTTTACGATTGCGGGGCATCCATGCGCCTCAGCACCGAAAGTATTCTAAGCGCTCGGTTGTGCTTTTGACTGTGGGGGGCGTGACGGTTTTCAAAGGCAAGACGTTGTTCCCATTCTCGAACGTAATCTCTGGGCTGGTCGGGCAGGGCTTTGTCTCCGGTTAACGCCCCAATCGTGCGGGGGAAGTCTGGGTGTAAATCGGCTTGGAACGCCAAGTCTTCATGTTCTTCCCAACTGAGAATGCCACCGGCATATAATTCTAAGCTAAGCTCTTGCACCCCGCGTGGAGAAATCGCGCGGGCATTTATATCCGTGATCAGAGCCTTTAGGGGGCTTTCCGTATGGGGGGTAGAGCCGCCATGCGTTGCTTGGGGGGGCTTGGCGTGTTTGAACAGCACCATGTCCCGACCTTGTCTGGGGTGCGCTCCTAACGACGTGGCTAAGGACTTGTGTACAGTTTGGGGCCCAGCCCTGTGAACAGTCTTGTGAACAGTCTGGTGCCCAGTTTGGGGCCCAGTTTGGGGCATCGTCATGGGCAGAGTGAGGGTTGATCTCGAGGCTTCATTGGTCTTCATGTGAAACCTCATGCATACAGAAGGGTATAAAAAGCCCGCCCGGCCACCGAAGTGACACAAGGCGGGAGTTGGGGCTTGAGGGTAAAATAATCATTAAATCAATCCTAATATTTGGGTGACCTTTATGGTGTCTGATTGGTGTTCCATTATGTTCGAGGTTCCGTACGCAAACGTTTCGATTGATACATTGCACGATCGGCTTCGTTCAAGAGGCTGTTTGTGTCTGCGTTCGCGCCATAACATTGAAAGCCCAAGCTTGCGCGGACCGCGATGTGCTTGCCATTCCAGTCGACATAATGGGTGTTTAAGATGTGTTTGATGCGTTCCGCCCGCCGTAAACCGTTTTCCCAATCTGTTCGGGTTAATAAAATAGCAAATTCATCTCCACCCAATCGGGCCACCATGTCATGAGGTCGGACATGATCGTTCAAAATACGGGCAACTTCGATGAGCATTTTATCCCCTGCGGCATGACCATAGGTGTCGTTGACGGGCTTAAATCCATCAAGATCAACATAGATCAAAACTCCGGTTTCTCCGTAACGGGTTGCCGCAGAAAGGACGCGTTGAAACTCGTGTTCAAAGCCTCTGCGGTTGTAAATCGAGGTCAATTGATCCGTGTTGGCAATGCGCGCCATTTCTTCAATGCGCAAGGTTTGATTTATGATCGTGCGCTCCATGCCCACAGCCGTGTCCAAAGCCGCGTGAGCAGCATCCAGGCACGAATGTAGGGTTTGAGCATCAAAGGTGTCGGCTGATCCACCAAGGCGGTCCCGCAAATAAGAGAGCGTGCCCAGCAGTGTTTCTTTTTCGGGGTCATCTAAAGGTTCAGTGACTTTCCTTTCAAAGGAAATCTGATGTTCAACCCGGTCTTTTTTTACATCCCATGCATTCATTGGAAAACTCAATATATGGTTATTGTTTCAATCCAGCCAATCGTTCTGATGTGTCTGGCTTGTTTTTACCCGTCGATTCTCAAAAGGTTGCCTAAACAAAGAGGCAATGTCTGTGCCAGTTATAGTTTTGTTTATTATCAATATGTTAGGATGATTTTTATTTTGTGAAATGCCACAAACTAGGCATAAATTGCCGAGGGTTGGGGTAATATGATCATATGGAGCCTGTTTTGAGGACGGCGCGACGGCGGAAGAAAGCGCCGTGTTGAGGTGTTCTGTTAACCATTTACTTGGGCGCGTGTGGTATAATTTTTGTACATTTAACATTAAAAAACGGTATGGGTTTTACGACGATGACTTTTGCTTCTAATTCGACATTTGATATCGCGTTTTGGTTTGCGGATCAGGCGTTGAATGAGAATGAATATTTACAGCCCCAAAAATTGCATCGTTTGCTGTATCTGGCCCAAGCTTTTTATGCCATTGCCTATGATGGACAGAAATTGATGCCGGCTGTATTTGTCGCGGATGATATGGGGCCTATCGAGCCGACGATGTTTCAAGCTTTTTCAAATGGTCGCCCCGATGTGAATGTCGAGTTGTTTTTGGCCTCTGATGTTGAGATTTTCTTGATGTCTATTTGGCGAAGGTTCGGACATCAAAAGCCTGAACAATTGAGCAAAATGACCAACCGCAATGCGGCTTATTCCATTGCCTTGCGCAAAGGACCTCGCACGGAAATTTCGTTGCACTCAATGGTCACAACCTTTAAAGCGGAAACTGAAAAAAAGGCCGCGACCCCTGTGCAACCGGTCAATCCAGATGAGCGCGTTTTCCGCACCCAAGACGGGGCTTCCGTTCAAGTCAAATCGTGGGCGCCGGGCCTTAAATAATCGATACCAAAGATGGCGAACAGAGGACCGAATTTAGTAGTCCTCAGTCTCATCCCACATATCTTTGTTAAAGCGCAGACATTTATTTCGTCCACTTTCCTTGGCTTTGTAGAGGGCAATATCGGAATATTTGACACATTCCCAAAAGCCGCTTCCATCGTCAGGGAACATGGAAATACCGACCGAGAGGGTCTTTTTTAAGGGGCCCAAAGGTGTTTGGAAGGTGAAGCTTTCAAGTTCGGTGCGCACGCGTTCTGCCAAAAGCATGGCCCCTTCTTCATCCGTATGAGGCAGCAGCAAAATAAATTCTTCCCCACCATAACGGATCGCAAGGTCGGCATCACGGACCGCACCAGCTAAAATATTGGATAGGCCTTTGATGACCTCATCTCCAACATCGTGACCATAATTGTCATTGACCTTTTTGAAGAAATCAACGTCGCACATCAAAATGCCCATAGAGGCCTTCTGTCGCAAAAGTCCCGCCAGCATGCTGTCAATATAGTCTTCTAGGAAGCGACGGTTATAGAGACCCGTCATGGGGTCGCGCATCGCGGTTTCTTTCAAGGACTGCATCAATTGACGGGCTTCAATCACAGGGGCCGCTTGGTTCAAATAGATTTGTGCCATTTGAGCAATGCGGGTTCTTGATTGAGCTTCTTCTTCCGTCATAACCAATTGCAAGACGCCGCCAATGTGTCCCGATAACATCATAGGGCTGCACACGTGGACCATTTTATCTAGCCCCTTGGAATTGCCAGAGAAGCGGGGGCATATATTTTCATTTTGAAAACTTGAAACATCTGCGGCGGTGCGTTTACAGCGACAGGCTTCTGCATTGATCAAAATGTCGGGGTCACACCACAACTCAGATGGGTTCTCTAAGCCGCCTACAAATATAGGCTCCACATTTTTTTCTTTTTCGATCACCGCGTAAAA
>JAESSV010000123.1 GCA_016763895.1 Magnetovibrio sp.
AATACACACGGCGTGGGGCTTGAAGAGGCCGGCGTAAAGCTTTCCCCCCAAGGGGCCGTTGAAGTGGATGAATATTTCCAAACTTCGACACCGTCTATCTTTGCCTTGGGGGATGTGATTTCACGCATTCAGCTCACACCTGTGGCGATTAACGAAGGCATGGCGTTTGTGTCGACCCAATTCAAAGGGGTGCCAAAAGCCATGAATTACGATTATGTGCCGGCGGCTGTCTTTAGCCAGCCGCCCGTTGGCACCGTGGGCTTGATGGAAGACGAAGCCCGTGCCCTTGGCGATGTGGACATCTATTTGTCACGGTTCAAACCCATGAAGCATACCCTTTCCGGGCGCGACACCCGCGCCATGACCAAACTGATCGTCAACCGGGAAGACCAACGGGTTGTGGGGGTTCATATGGTGGGCGATGATGCCCCGGAAATTGTGCAAGGCTTTGCCGTTGCTCTTAAATGCGGAGCCACCAAACAACAATTTGACGCAACGGTCGGTATTCACCCCACCGCAGCGGAAGAATTCGTGACCATGCGCAACAAACTTGCCGATCCCGATACGGATGGCTAAATTTGAAACACACCTGAACTTGCACCACATAAGTCTGGAATAACGAAGCAAAGCGGGGTATAGCCTTAGCTGAATTTGACAAGGGCTGAACTTGATAAGGAATATGCCATGTCCGCTAACTGGACACCAAAAAGCTGGAGAAATTACCCCGCCAAGCAAATGCCGGATTATCCGGATGCGGCGGCCTTAGCGGACGTTGAGGATCGCCTCAGCGTATTCCCTCCCTTGGTTTTTGCCGGAGAAGCCCGCAGGCTCAAAGCCAAATTGGCCGATGTCGCGAACGGCAAAGCCTTTTTGCTGCAAGGCGGCGATTGTGCGGAAAGCTTTAAAGAATTCCACCCCGACAACATTCGCGACACCTTTCGCGTCTTGTTGCAAATGGCCGTGGTGTTGACCTTTGGGGCCTCTATGCCGGTGGTTAAGGTTGGTCGCATGGCCGGACAATTTGCCAAGCCTCGATCCTCTAACGAGGAAACCATTGATGGCGTGACCTTGCCCGCGTATCGCGGTGACATGGTCAATGGCATGGCGTTTACCCCAGAACAACGCATTCCCGACCCGGAACGCTTGATCCAGGTTTATAACCAATCCGCATCAACCTTAAACTTGCTGCGCGCGTTTGCCCAAGGCGGCTTTGCCGATTTGAATAAGGTCCAGCGTTGGAATTTAGGTTTTGTAAAAGACAACCCGTTGGGCGAACGCTATCGGGATCTTGCGTCTCGATTACAAGAAGCCCTTGATTTCATGGGCGCTTGTGGCATGAATTCTGAGAACACCCAAGCCATGCGCGGCACCTCGTTTTTCACCTCGCACGAATCGTTGTTGTTGAATTACGAAGAAGCCATGACCCGCGTTGATTCCATTCGCGGCGACTGGTACGACACGTCTGCACATATGTTGTGGATCGGTGATCGGACCCGGCAATTGGACGGTGCCCATATCGAATACCTTAAAGGGGTCGGCAACCCGGTGGGCTGTAAAGTTGGCCCGACCATTGACCCGGATGAATTGATCCGCTTGATTGACGCTTGAATCCTGAAAATGAAGCCGGGCGCTTGACGTTAATTGTGCGCATGGGGCCCGAAACCGTTGGTGAAATGTTGCCGGGCCTTATTCGCAGAGTCAAAAGCGAAGGCCGCACCGTGGTTTGGTCGTGTGATCCCATGCACGCCAACACGGTCAAAAGCGAAACCGGTTACAAAACACGTCACTTTGATCAAATCTTGCGCGAAGTTCAGGCGTTCTTTGAGGTTCATAAAAGCGAAGGCACCCACGCGGGCGGCGTTCACTTTGAAATGACCGGCAAAGATGTCACGGAATGCGTCGGCGGTGGTCAGGCCATCAAAGAAACGGACTTGTCGGCTCGGTATCACACCAATTGTGATCCCCGCTTGAACGCGACGCAATCTTTGGAATTGGCCTTTTTGTTGGCCGAACAGCTTAAAAACGAACGTCAAAAGTTGGCATAGACCCAGACCGTGGCCCAGACCGTAAACGTTTAGAGCTTTCTTAAAATAGCTTTCAGGCTATCTCGGTTTGCGCCTTCGTGACGCAGGGCGAGGTGCGTCCATGCCACATCGTTTCTGATGGCCTTTTTCAAATCCAACAACAAGTTGCTGACCAATTTAAACAAAGAGCGTTGATCCAACCGCCAATAGGCATCGCTGGCGCCAGCGCGAGCGGGGGCCAAGTTTGAATTGACGATTTGGATAAACCAGTCTGCGCGTTGAAAGGGGTTGTTGAAATATTGAGCAATGGTGTAAAGAGCATCCAAAACAACCGCATGAACGTCCGGATCTTTTTCGACCAAATCCCAATCAACAGGCACCTTGCCATTCATGACACGTTCCATAGCTTCATCACATCTGACTTGATAGGTTGTGATGGCTTCTGGCCCCAGCATCATGTTCAAAGCCAAAAAGAACCCCGGCAAGACACGCCGCGATAGAACTCCATGGGGCAATCCGTTCGCGCCACGGGAAAAAAACAAGTTTTCAAAATGTTTCACCATCAAACGATCAAAAGCCGGACGCTTAATCGCATGCCACTTTAGATCTTCTTGTTCGCGGTGTGAATCTTGGAGCGCTTTTTCAAAGACAATAGACAATTCTTCGGCTTTGACATGAAAGACATCTTCCATGTCCTCTAGGTGGCGTAAACCTAAGAAACCACCGTGTTTTTGGGCTTCGTCCTTCAATAGGCCGGAAAAGGCGGCCACGACCGCTTCTGCCATCGCACGCGAACGGGCATGCGTGCAGTCATTTCCTTGGTCCTCAAGGGATTTTTTTGTCTTCATAACGTTCCCATTTCAAATGAACGTCCTTAAACTAACCGTTCGCGACCTGTAAATCTATGCGAAATTCTCCCCATGACGAGGAGAGCCACGTTGACAGGGACTTAAGCTCAGCTTACCCTCGACTTTCTTCTGGTTTTATCAATAATTATCAAGGTTAAAGACCTGTATGACGGACTGCCTGACCATCGCTCTCGCCCAGCTTAATCCTTGTGTTGGTGACCTTGTGGCCAATGCCGGATTGGTGCGTGCCGCCCGCGCCGAAGCCGCAAAACAAGGCGCAGATTTATTGATGACCAGTGAATTGGTGATTTCTGGCTATCCCCCCGAAGATTTGGTGCTTAAGGGCAGTTTTCAAGAGGCTGTGCGCAAAACAATTGAAGGCTTGGCCTTGGAAACCGACGATGGCGGGCCGGGGCTTTTGATCAGTGCTCCGTGGCTGGAAAATTCAAAGCTTTTCAATGCGGCGCTGTTGCTGGACAAGGGCCGCATTCAGGCCGTTATCCCAAAACACGACCTGCCCAATTATAGCGTTTTCGATGAAAAACGTATTTTTACGGCTGGACCTCGCCCC
>JAESSV010000124.1 GCA_016763895.1 Magnetovibrio sp.
CATCGAGTTCTTCTGTGATTTTGATCTGACAGCCCAAACGAGACGTATGGGTCAGGCCAAAAGCCAGGTCCAGCATGTCTTCTTCTTCTTCGCTGGCTTCGTCTAATTTTGCGAACCACTTTTCAGCGACCACGACGTGGCAGGTGGAACACGCCAACGAGCCTTCGCAGGCCCCTTCTAAATCAAGGCCATTTTTGTGCGCGACTTCCAATACGGAAAGGCCAATGGGAGCGTCTACTTCGGTACGTTTTCCATCGCTATCAATAAAGGTGATTTTTGGCATAAACTTCATACTCCAATAAACTCAACACAATGCTGGGCAGTATGTACTTGAGAATGTGTCCCAAAACAAGTGTTACTCGCTCAACGTTGTGACTTTGACTCCGGTCAAAGCCTCGCGGATACCTTTGTCCATGCGTTTTTCGGCAAACGCTTGGGTGGCATCGTCTAAGTCTTTGGCGGCATCGTTGATTGCAACACGATCATTGCCTTTGATAACATGGTGCAAATCATCCATTTTTTCGCCAATGGCTTCACGTTCACGAACGCTCAACAACTTACAATCGGCTTGAAGGGCTGAGGTGACCGCATTCATGGCCCGTTCGGCCTCGACCCGGGCTTCGCCAAGCAAGCGCCGTTCCATATCACCCTTGGCATTGGCCATGGAATCATAAAGCATTTGCGACATTTCTTCTTCGCTGATGCCGTACGTGGGTTTGACTTCGACGTGTTGTTCAATGCCGCTGGTGTCTTCGGCGGCTGAAACCGTCAACAGCCCATCTGCATCGACTTGGAAGGTGACACGAATGTGTGCGGCCCCCGCCGCCATGGGCGGAATGCCTGTTAAGTTAAACCGGGCCAGGGACCTGTTTTGGTCGACCATTTCCCGCTCGCCCTGAACCACATGAATGGCCATGGCCGATTGGCCGTCTTTGAATGTGGTGAATTCCTGGGCCTTTGCCACCGGAATTGGCGTGTTGCGGGGAATAACTTTTTCCACCAACCCCCCCATGGTTTCCAAACCCAAGGACAAGGGGGTGATGTCTAACAACAATGTATCAGACCCTTTGGTTAAGGCTTCGGCTTGCAACGCGGCCCCCACGGCGACCACTTGGTCGGGGTCAATGTCGGCTAAGGGTTCTGATCCAAAATAATCCGCCACGGATTTTCGAACCAAGGGCACACGTGTCGACCCCCCCACCAAGACGACGCCTTTGATATCATCTGCATCAAAACCCGCTTCGGTGAGAACGTCATGGCAAATTTTAATCGTGCGTTTAGCGTCGGCCTCGATCAAACCGTTGAACGTGGCCCGATCAAGCGTGTGCTTGGAATTTATATCATCTGCGGTCAAAACCCAATCGCCACGCTCAGCGTTGGTCAGGCATTCTTTGGCCAATCTGGCGGTCATCAAGGCCAGTTTGACATCGGCTGAATTTAAAGTCGTCTCGCCCAGTTCTGCCTTGCGTTGTTGCAAGAAGTGATCCGCAATGGCGTGATCAAAATCATCCCCGCCCAAAGCCGCATCGCCACCCGTCGCCAAAACCTGAAACACGCCTTTTTGCATGCGCAACACCGACACGTCAAAGGTTCCGCCGCCCAAACCATAAACCACGAACAGGCCTTCTACGCCTTTGTCCAAACCATAGGCCAAAGCCGCAGCGGTGGGTTCGTTGACCAAACGCAGGACTTCAAGCCCCGCAAGACGCGCCGCGTCTTTGGTTGCGGTGCGTTGCGCATCATCGAAATAGGCCGGCACGGTGATCACGGATTTTGTCACAGATCCGCCCAAATGGTCTTCGGCCCGATCGCGCAAGGCCCGCAAGATATCCGCGGAAATCTCAACGGGAGTGAGAATTTGTGTGCCGACCTTCAACCGTACCAATTGCGTGGTGTCTTCGGTCACAGGGGCCAAATCAAATGGCAACTGACCGCCTAGGGCTTTTAAATCGTTGGGACCCCGCCCCATCAATCGTTTTATGGAACTCACCACACTGTCGGGACGGCTCAACAACAAACGTTTTGCCAAGTCCCCAACAATGGCAGATCCATCGGGGGCATAGGCCACAATGGACGGCACCAACCCGTCACCGGCGTCGTCTTTAAAGACTTCGGCCACGTTATTTGTGCTCATGGCCACGACGGAATTGGTGGTTCCCAAATCGATGCCAATGGCAAAGTCGGTTTCGCTATCGGTTGTGTTCGCCATAGCTCCGGGCTCGAGTATTTGCAGCACTTGCGCCATTCAAGTTGTCCTTTAGGCCATCAAGCGAGCACGTACATGACGCACTTCACCCAACATTTTTTGAAGATATTTAAACCGTGTGGTGAGCTTGCAAGCCGTTTCAATGTCACCATCATGAAAGGCTTCGGACAAGCCGGAAATCACCTTGTTCGTATCGGCTTTGGTTGCTTTCGCCAAAGCCTTTAAATCCGCCATGGTTTCGATGGATTCCAGACGCTCGCGCATCTCCATAGCTTCCATCAAAACAGCTTGATCATGGACCGTATTGGCGGCTTTGGGCAAGCCATCCACGGCCAACAAATGCACCATATAATCGGCACGGTGCAACGGGTCTTTCAAGGTTTCATAAGCATCGTTCAAAGCCGTTGCTTGTTGTTGGCTCAAAGCCTTTTCTTTCACCGTTTTGGTGGCAAAGCTGTCTGGGTGAAGTTGGCGTTGCAAATCAAAATACAATTGATCAAGCGCAGCCACATCCACATCAAAACCAACCTCTAGCCCCAAACGTTGAAAATGAGTCACCGCAGCAGGAGCCTGCACGGCTTTGCACGTCTCGCAAAACAACGCACCCACTCCCACCGGGCCTTTACAGGACCAGCACGGTATCATTTTCAATTTGGCTTCGGTTTGAACATTCATATTCATGACTTAAACGTGAAAGGACTCACCGCACCCACAACGGCCTTTTTCATTGGGATTTTTAAACACGAAGCCGCTTTCCAACGTGTCTTCGACATAGTCCATTTCGGTGCCGATGATAAACATGGTGGCTTTGGGGTCGATCAAAATGGTGATTCCATCGACATCCATAGTTTCATCAAATCCATTAACTTCATCGGCAAATTCCAAGGTGTAGCTTAGGCCGGAACAGCCCTTTGTGCGCACACCTATCCGAATGCCCGCCGATGGTTTTCCACGACTGTCCAACAAGGCTTTGACATGTTGGACAGCCGCAGTCGTCATGTTGATGGGAGCAGGCAAGTTCATAACCTTCAATCCTTCACACGCTTATTCAGCGGCGTTTTTCTTGACGCTGGTTTTTTCTTTGTAATCTTGTACCGCAGCCTTGATAGCATCTTCGGCCAAGATAGAGCAGTGAATTTTCACAGGCGGTAAAGCCAATTCATCAGCGATATCCGTGTTTTTGATTTCCGTAGCTTGGTCCAAAGTTTTGCCTTTGATCCATTCGGTCACCAAGGAACTGGACGCAATTGCAGAACCACAGCCAAACGTCTTGAATTTGGCATCTTCGATAATGCCATCAGCGCTGACCTTGATTTGCAACTTCATCACGTCGCCGCACGCGGGTGCTCCGACGAGTCCGGTTCCGATGTTGCCATCGTCTTCATCCATAGCCCCAACATTGCGAGGGTTTTCATAGTGGTCGATAAGTTCTTTACTATAAGCCATTGTCATATCTCCTTGCCGCACGGTGCGGACACTTAAATTTTAATGTTCTGCCCATTTGATGGACTTAATATCAACACCAGCTTGCGCCATGTCCCAAAGCGGGCTTAGGTCTCGCAAACGGTTCACTTCTTGAGAAATGCGCTCAATTGCATAATCAATATCATCTTCGGTGGTAAATCGACCCAGCCCCAAACGCAGGGATGTGTGGGCCAACTCTTCTTCGACACCCAAGGCGCGCAGCACATAGCTGGGCTCTAACGAGGCCGAGGTGCAGGCTGATCCCGAAGATACCCCTAAATCTTTAATCCCCATCATCAAGCCTTCGCCTTCCACGTAGGAAAACGAAATGTTGAGATTTCCGGGAATGCGGCTTTCCAAATCGCCGTTTAAATAGATTTCAGGAATGCAGGCTTTCAGGCCTTCAAACAGTTTGATTTGGAACCCACGCAAACGTTCGGATTCCATGCCCATTTCTTTTTTCGCAATCTCGCAGGCTTTGCCAAAACCCACCACCAAAGGAGTCGGCAAGGTCCCCGAACGCATGCCGCGTTCTTGTCCACCACCGTGGATCAATGGCACCAACCGCACCCGAGGACGACGCCGTACATACAATGCGCCAACGCCCATGGGGCCATACATTTTATGACCCGAAATGGACATCAAATCGATGTTTAGGTCTTCGACATCCAACGGCATTTTGCCAACGGCTTGGGCCGCATCGGTATGGAAAAAGACCTTGTTGTCGCGGCACAATTGGCCAATTTCCTTCAACGGTTGGATCACACCAATTTCATTGTTCACCGCCATGATGGACACCAACAACGTTTTATCCGTGATGGCCGCTTTTAAATCATCTAAATCGATCAGGCCGTTTTCTTTGACGTGCAAAAAGGTCACGTCAAAACCGTCTTGTTGCAAAGACCGGCACGTTTCTAAGATGCATTTGTGTTCCGTAACGCAGGTAATGATGTGATTGCGTTGGTCACCATAAAACTTAGCCACACCTTTCAAGGCCAAATTATTGGCTTCGGTGGCTCCGGACGTAAAGATCACTTCTTTCGGAGACGCACCAATAATAGACGCAACATGTTCGCGGGCGATTTCCACGGCGTCTTCGGCTTCCCAACCAAAATGGTGATTGCGGGAATGGGGGTTGCCAAATTTTTCGGTCCAATAGGGGACCATAGCCTCGACCACACGTTTATCCGTGGGGGTCGTAGCTTGATAATCCATATAAAGCGGATTGTTCAGGGTCCAGTGTGCTTTCGTCATTTTATCTAACCTTATTATTGTTTTTAGTCATTAAACAGCCGCCGTATTGTTTTGGCTTTTTCGAGCTTGGCGTTGATATAAGTCTTTCCATGCAGATATAAAGTGATCCACGTCATTTTTTTTGTTTGTGTGCCCAAGGCTGACCCGTATTGCTGTTTTTGCAATGTCTTCTCCAAGCCCCATGGCTTTGAGAACCAAGCTTGACTTGCTTTTTCCAGAAGAACAGGCCGATCCCGCACTCACACATATTCCCGCCAAATCCATCGTCATCAATTGGGTTTCGGCACTCACACCCGCCATTGAGATAAAGCTGGTGTTCGGCAAACGTTCGACGTCATCCGCAATAACAGTGGCATCTTCAGCAAACGCCTTAATTTCGGCTTCAAGGTGATCGCGCAACGCTTTGACGTTTTGCATACCGACCAATTCAGACTTGGCTATTTCAGCGGCAACGCCAAAGCCCGAAATGCCCGAAACATTTTCTGTTCCACCGCGCAAGCCGCCTCCTTGACCGCCGCCTCGGTTGCTGGCTTGAAGCTTGACGTCCTTGCTGGCGATCAAAGCGCCAACCCCCAACGGGCCACCGATTTTGTGCGCGGACAAACTCAACATATCAATGCCAAGGCTTAAAAAATCAACATTAACTTTTCCCAAGGCCTGGATACCGTCTACGTGAACCAAAGCCCCGAAACGATGCGCCAGGTGGGCGATATCTTCAATATGTTGAAGCACGCCCGTTTCGTTATTTGCCATCATCACAGAGACCAAGGCATGACCATCGCCCGCGGCCAACATCGTTTGTAAATGCCCCAAATCAACGCGTCCAAAGGCGTCAACCGGGATGCTTTCAATATCTGATCGTGCACCCAAAACCGAGGCATGTTCCGTGGCACTCGCCAAAACCCTGACAGGGTTAACACCGTTCAAGGCCAATGTGTTGGCTTCGGTACCACACGAGGTGAAGATCACTTGAGCACTTTTCGGGGCATTCACAGCGACCCGGACCTGTTCTCGCGCATCTTCGACCAACCGTTTGGCTTTGCGACCAGCCCCGTGTACCGATGACGGATTGCCTTCAATTTCCATCGCATAAATCACGGCCTTCTTCACCTCTGCTTTCAAAGGTGATGTCGCGTTATGGTCTAGGTACACGGTGTGGCTCATATCAAAGAACCTCTATTCAGCCGCGATCGTAACGGATCGCTCATGGTTTTTATGGCCAACACGAGCAAGGTTGTCCCGGCGTTCGGCGACATCTTCCAACGTTACAGAATCAAGATACATATAAATCTGATCGCTCAAGGCTTCCCACAAATTATGGGTCAAGCAACGCGCATTATCGGAACGACATCCTTCGGCTTCGGTACAGCGGGTGGTTGAGATGGGCTCATCTACCGCTAAAATCACATCCGAAATGCAAATTTCATTGGCGCCTCTCGCCAGCAAATATCCGCCGCCGGGACCGCGAACACTTTTAACCAGTTCCGCGCGTCTGAGCTTTCCAAACAGCTGTTCCAAATAGGACAGCGAAATTTCTTGGCGTTCCGCTATGTCGGCCAAAGCAATTGGCCGACCCGTTGATGACTTACACAAGTCTACCATGGCCATAACGGCGTACCGTCCTTTTGTGCTGAGTTTCACGTCAGTTCTCCTTTATTCTTTACCAACAATGCTGGCAGCTTTCTTTGTTTTAGATGCCGCTTTGGTGCGGCTTTTTGTCGGATTCTCTAATTCATCAATGCGCGCCATCAAGGCTGAGACTTGTGTCCTCAAACTTTCAATGGTGTTCAAAACCGGATCGGGGCAACCTTCTGCGGGCGTGCCATAAGCCACAAAGTCACCCGCATGTTTTTTATCGCGCGGCATAACCACCCGCGCTGGAATGCCCACCGCCGTTACGCCGTGGGGCACATCTGAGGTGACCACGGCATTGGCGCCGATGCGTGCATTCTTGCCGATAACGATTGGCCCCAACACCTGTGCGCCTGAACCAACAATGACACCGTCTTCAAGGGTTGGGTGACGTTTGGTATCCACCTGTGCATGGCTATTCACGCTGGGCGATGTCCCACCAAGGGTTACGGCTTGGTATAACGTCACGTCATCGCCAATATTGCTGGTTTCGCCAATCACGACGCCATCGCCATGATCGATAAATAACCGGGCTCCGATGGTCGCGCCGGGGTGAATTTCTATGCCCGTCATAAAACGCGCAACTTGCGAGACAAAGCGGCCAAAAAAGCGATGGTCTCGTACCCAGGACGCATGGGAAAAACGATA
>JAESSV010000125.1 GCA_016763895.1 Magnetovibrio sp.
ACATCAAAACCTTTGAAGCCAGTGGACAAAAACTTGGCGGCATCGCGCTTGCGGTATGGAGCAACAATGGCCGCCTTTTGCACGGCGTCGCTGACCCGCAAGGCATCCGCAAGGACAACACCGTTGTCTTAGAACAAACCCTTCATACTTGGGATCGTCGGGGCCAATACCTTGGCCGCACTAAACTTTCTGAAATGGGCATTACCTCTCCCCTCACGTCCCTTAACCTTGAAAGCCAAAACAAGCTTCTTTTTGGCACAAGCTCAGGAGATTGGGGGCGCTTGAGCATTGACCGAACCGGCCAACTTGCCAAGGACATCAACGTACCGACAAACATTCCAAATTACAGGAACCTCTATAAAGCTCGTCTTCGCACCGATGCCTCGGGCGCCCTGGTTACTTTTCCCACACCAAAAAATGGACTCCCGGCTAAGATTTTTAACGCAGAGGCACGCGAGCTTGTTCGCGCCTCGGATTTGTTTGACCGATTGGATAAAATCACAAACAATAATCTCAAGCCCGCGCTGTCTATCAACCTAGATGATGGCCTTGCAACATACGATGGCCAAATAATCCCCATCCGCGCAAAGGAACGAGCATTAGATGTCATCGCCGCTCGGAAGGGAAATAATATTTACCTGGGGACAAACTTTTTTGTGCGGGCGTACGTTGGCCGCACAGAAATATGGAAGGTGGCAACTTCGGCCCCGGTTTGGGGCGTCACCCCCAGTGGTAATGATAAGGTCTTAATCGCTTATCTTGGCAACGGAGTGATTCAATGGCACGACACACAAAACGGTCGTTTATTACGCTCTTTATTCGTAACCCGTGATTCAAAGCATTGGGTCATGTGGACACCCGATGGATTTTTTGACCACAGCGCCACAGACAAAAATGGCCTATCCGGTGCTGAACTGGTGGGGTTTCACATCAACAATGGATACAAAGATGAGGCTGTTTTTGTCAGCATCAACCAGCTCTATCAAAAATACTATCGGCCCGATGCCGTTCAGGCTGCTTTGCAAACCCAAGCAGGAGACGATCTCATTGTCGCTTCTGCCTTAAAAGACAGCACCGATACCATCACCACCTTACGTGATTCTTTGCCGCCGAAATTGGTGAATTTTGAAGTTTGTGGGATCGATGAATTTGACGAAGCCTCTGGGTGTAGCACCCTTCAAACATCAACAACCACAAGAACTTTACGTGCCGTTTTGCCGCAACCGGTCCGTGACTCTAAATTCATTGAACTTATTTTAGACGTGAAAGATTCAGGCGGTGGCGCAGGAAAAATCAAGGTGAGACGCAACGGTGCCACTATCGCCACCGAACAGATTGAGCGCATTGATCAAAAGTTTGGGTATTCCACCCGAGAACGTATTCAAATTTTACCCGGTGAAAATAGATTGGAAATTGTCGCCTTAAATGCAGCCCAAGACGTTGAATCGCCCCCCATTTCCTTCACCATCAACAGCCCGCGAAAGCAAGGTAATACAAAAAAAACGTTATACATTTTAGCCGTAGGCATAGCGGATTACAGTTTAGATATGCTGGATTTACAAGAAAATATCGCGGCCAATGATGCCCGCGATATGGCCAAGATATTTGCTGCGGCTGCTGGCCCAAATGGTGTGTACAAAAACGTTGAGACCCAGGTTCTGGTTGATAAGCAAGCCACCCGCCCAGCCATACTCAAAGCTTTGAGTTCGTTGGCAGATAAGGTTCAGAGCAGCGACACGGTTATCATTTTTTTATCTGGACATGGCGATGTTGTGGACCGGGACTATACCTTTGCGACCTATGAATGGGGCACAGCCAGCACCGATTTGATTGCGCGCGTGATGAAGGGTCGTCGTTTTTTAGATTCATCCGTCCGCGATATATATCGTCGTGAAGGCCTGTCTCAATCCTCATTTATGGAAAAAATTGAACGCATGGCCTCTAAAAATGTTCTGATCATTTTGGACACCTGTTACGCTGGATCTTTCACGGCCTCAAGCCCCAGTCAGCGCAATGCGTATTCTTCGACCGTGGCGGCCCGCATGAAACACGAATCCGGACGTTTTGTTTTGGCCAGCGCCCGTGGTTTGGCAAACGATAGTGATGGAAAAGATTACCCCAAAGGCCTTGGTCATGGCTTATTCACATCCAATGCAATCGATGCCCTATCCGGTCAAGCCGACTATAACAACAACACCGAAGTTAGCTTGGATGAATTTGGCAGTTACGTCAAAGACAAAGTCGCCCTAGCTTCTCAGGATTGGGAAGTTCCTCAAGTTCCCGTCATACAATTTGAAGGGGACCCATATTTCCCCCTTATCAAAGTGAACCAGAAATAGCGTGAGCAGTCATGCAGAACCTAAAGGAAATCGCCATGTTTTCTAAACTTAAACGAATACTTTTATTCATCACTACCGTGACGTCCTCTTTTATCATCACCAGTCAATTTACAACGGCATTGGCACAGGATTCATTTGGCAACGAAACTGTATTTTCAAGAACCCCTACGGTCAATGAAATCAATCAAATCTTTGCAAAAAAGAACAAACCAAAACACCGTGTGCGCAAGATCATGTTCAATCAACCGAATACCCCTGCGGTACAAGAACAAGCCCAACAAAATGACGAGCCTCGACAAGTTAGTTTAAATATTAATTTTGCACTCAACAGCGTTAAAATTGCCGAAAACTATGAAAAAGCGCTCTCTAATTTCGCGAAATCCATGGAACAAAATCCACAGTTAAATTTTGAAATTGGTGGACATGCCGACAGTTCTGGAAATCCCGCAATGAATATGGAACTGTCCAAACAGAGGGCCGAATCTGTTCGACAATATCTTGTCTCTGTTCATCAAATAGACCCTCAACGTCTCACCTCTGCCGGGTTTGGGGAAACACGCCCCCTCAGCGGCCTATCGAGCACTAACCCTAGAAATCGTCGGGTTTCTTTCATGTACATGACAAGGTAAAGACCTGAATAGCCCCCAATCTTGAAGGCCTTATGAACGAAACCGGTTAAGCCGCTATGTTCATCATCGCCAACTTTTGGTTTGGCGTTTTGCCACCGATGGCCACGTTTGGCCGTTCGTTTCTGAAAAACGTGACTTGTTCTTTTGAATCTCTTCAGATTACATTACGAGACGTTTGCCTATAGACAAACGACCGTCATAATTTTTTCTTGTATCATTCGTAAAGATGCGGGCTTGGGGTTTGATGATTTGCTGACAACACGATACTTCACCTTGCCGATAATCTTGGCTGACGGTGCATGCTGAGGTCTCAAATTATAAAATTGATGTCTACTCAAGCAAACGGTTCAAATCAGGTAAGGCGAATTCCACATGCAGGGGTAACACGATATCGCCCTCAAAAATCGGGGTACCAATTTCACCTAATGTCATGAAAATAAAGTGGGCGTTATTTTGTCGGGCATCCGCGATTAAAGTCGCGGTGGTCGTGATTGCCAATTGGCTCCCGACGACGATAACCAAAGAGCTGTCTTTGAAGTGTGACCATGCCTCGGCCCAGATATGGGGTTGAATGTCTTCGCCCAAAGCAATGACAGCAGGCTTTATCAAGCCTCCACATTCAGGACAAACGTTTACATCTAGAGCGGATTGCCAATCGGATTGCCAAGAACAGGACAAGCAATGGAGACTATGGATGGTTCCGTGGAGTTCAACAATATTATGAGCGCCCGCCAATTGGTGCAGACCGTCAACATTTTGCGTCACAATTGCGTCCACCCACCCGGATCTTTCAAGGTCGGTCAAGGCAAAATGACCTTGATTGGGAACCGCTTGGTCGACCACGTTTTTAAAATGGTGACACGCTTGCCAATATAAATTCCGGCATCGATCTGATGATATGAAATTTGCAAAGCTGTAATCGTTCAATGGCACACCAGGTGACAGCCACGCCCCGGATGTATAGTCGGGAATATTTGATGATGTACTCATCCCAGCCCCACTCAAAACGACAATTTTCCCGCCGCGCTTTTTTGTCCGCCGGATGAGCTCCACAGCTTGCAAAAATTGGGGGTTGAGGAGCGCCGCCCGCTTGGTGCCCAGTAAAATGGCCAACGCGGACCAAATGCCGATAAACGCGGGAGCTAATAAGGGGGGGAGCAACGTGGAAAGCCCCGAAAACATCCATGCCAGCCACACCAGCGTTGTGATCCCCGCCGCGAGACATGAAGATTTGATGCAAAGCTTTCCGCCAGGCAGGTATGCACCACATAAAGCGAAAGCCGCTGGGGCGACACCAAAAGCCCAAAGACTTGCTGGCCCTGAAAAATAAGGGGCGTCAAATGCCCAACCGGAAACAATGGCAATCAGGCCTGTTAAGGCGGCCGTCCAAATCGCCCCTTGCATGGACCTCAACGCACATGAAACAAAGGTCAAGGCAAGTGCGGTAAAGACACTCCACACACCAAACGGCAAAAGACTTGATTGCGTAAAAAAATTGACGCCAAAAATGGCGAAGACCCCATAAGACATCCAGGATGTGATCAAGCCAGAAACGGCCAGGGAGGGCAATGCCCACTTGAACATGAAACGCTGCAAAGGAACCTGAAGGCTTAAACACGCCAGCAGGGCCAAGGGCAACAAAATTACCGTTGATCCGCCGTGTGATAAAACGCCTCCCCACATGAGCCCGACAATGATGCAATCAACACCCCCAATTCCAGAGCCTTGATCTTCAACGGATTGTCCAAATCGGTGTCCCCAAAGGACACTTGTCAAGGCTCCGGTTAAGGCTCCGAAAGCGCTCCATGGGGCCAGCACAAAAATGGTTAAAAGTATCAAGATCCCTTGATATGACGTCTTGCAAAATCCGATTTGGGCAACGCTCACCAAGACAGAATGCCCGATGTGTTTGACCTTAAGCACCACCGTCAGCCTGCGCTTTGGGAACACTGTCTAGCCGGAAAACGTCTTCCCAGGTTTCACGTCTGCGCACGATTTCTGGTCCATTTGAGCCCAACAAAACAACGGCCGGACGCGGTTGGATGAATTGCATGGATTGTGTCAAACAATACGCGCCGACATTCGACACCAACAATTGCGATCCTACATCAAGGGGGGGCATCAAAATGCGTTCCCGCAACACATCGATTTGCATGCACAATGGGCCATAAAGGCTGATGGGTTTTAAATCACCTTCGGGGTTGTCGTTCACGACTTGGATATTGTGATCATACCAGTAGGCCGTGGGTAAAATATTCACACCGGCATCCACAACGGCGGCTGGGCCATGGTCGGGAATATCTTTTAAGGCGACCACGGAACACACCAATTGCATAGCTGAATCGACAATTGATCGGCCTGGCTCGAAAATGACGGTGGGCCGTCCCCCCAAAACTTTTTTCGCTAAATTTGCCTTGCTCATGATTTCTTCGGCAAAACGATTCAACGGTTTGCCTTCGAAATGGCTTCCGCCTTGCACGTCAAAGTCAGGCTTGAGTTGATTGCCCGACGGATACCCCCCACCCAAATCAATGATTGAAGGAGACAACCCCAAATTTCGTGCCTGCTTGGCCACTTTCGTCAAAACACTTGCGGCTTGGCCATATATTTTAGGGTTGACCTGAAAGGTGCCGCTGTGATTATGCAAGGCTTCTAGGGTGAGTTGGGATTGATGTTTTGCGACGTATTTCAAAGCGGTAAGGGCTTGACCCGTTTCCACATTAAAGCCAAACTTTGTCCACGGTTGACGCCCATGCTTGAAATTAATACGCAGCCCAATGCGGGCTTTTAAGCGCAGCTCGTTGGCGATGTTGGAAAGAGCCTTGAGCTCGTCGAAACCGTCTACATTGATTAAAGCCCCGTCGACCACCGCACGCTTCAGCTCATCGGCCATTTTATAGGGGCCATTAAAAATGATTTGTTCGCCTGGAACACCCAAAGACCGGGCCAAGGCGTATTCCATGCCGGACACGACTTCTGCCCAAGCCCCTTCTTCATGTAAGATTGAACACACGGCTTTGAGGTAATTGGTTTTGTAAGAATAGCCAATGATGGTGTCGATGCCCGGGGCCGTAAACGTATCGCGAAAAGATCGATATTGTGCGCGGAGCATTTTTTCGGACAATATAAAAAGCGGCGAGCCAAATTCTTTGACAAGGGCCTGAACATCCACGTCTTCGTCGGGCCAATGAGAGGTGAGAGAAATATCTGACACCCTGTGTTTGCCAATGCGCCGGGGCGTCATCAATTCGATTTTTGGCGATTGATAGGGGCGTTTAGCCATTGTGCTTTTCCCCTCTGTTGGCAAATAAGGCCAACGATGATGCGTAGGTCGGAAGTTCTTCGGCGGCTCGTAAAAACAACATTTCTTCGTTGTTTGATTTTGAGACAATGGAAGACTTCGATGTAATTTTAATAATTTCGCGGGTCAAGTCATTTCCCTGCATGGCGCCGAAACCATTCCAAGCCGGAAGGCGCGGATTAATTTCTATGAGGTAATATTGATCACTCACCGCATCTCTGATGAATTCAGCATCCGCCGGGCCAACCCAACCAATGTGTTTTAAAAATGCGCTGAGGCTTTTTTGGAGTTCAGGAAGCTGCATGGACACAGCCCCCCACGTTTTACCTTGTTCGCACATCAGCAACTTTTTGATCGTTAAACTTTCTGTGACATTATGATTGCGGTCACAAACAACGCCCATTCCAAATTCTTCGCCATATATAACGGGCTGGGCAATAATTAGTTTTTGATCGTCTTCTTGATAAAGATCCCAAACGTCTTCGGCTTGTCTTAAAGAATAAGCCATCGTGGCCCCAAAACTCTGGCCTTTTAACATTAAAGGTGAGCCAAATTGGTCCCAAGCGGCGCGGACATCTTTTCGACTTTTTACAATTTTTGAAGGTGTCAGTTCAAATCCACCCCAGTGTTGTTGAGACTTTGGCGCAAACAAAATGTCTTTTCGTATGGCTTTAAAGGCTTTTTTGGACGGGATCAAAAGATCAATATTCAACTTTTTCAAATCTCTTTCGATATTTTGGAAGCGGTTAATTTCTCCGTCCAAGTTTGGAATGATAATATCCAAACCGTTATTTTTTTGAATATCTTCGAGGCGATCCAATAAGGCCGCGTCACTTTCATCATCGGGGGGGATTTGAAATCCCGCGTCAAAAATATCGTGGCGTTGCAAACCTGTGTCATAGGCACCGTAAGCAAAAGCAAAAACCTGACCGACCTCGGGCACATAATGTAATGCTTGTGCGACACCCAAACCCGGCTGCGTTAATTCAAAAGCGCTAACCCCCGTCACAGCAACGGTTAAAGGGCCTTTCTTGGCTCTTCTTTTTTGCGATTCCGGGGCTTTAATCGTGCCAAATCGTTTGAGATCTTTGTGGTCTTTGATGGAAATGGCGACCTCTTGAACGTCGCGAACAAAAGCCGTTCCAACCTTGCCCTTTTTTTGTAGCCGTTTATTCGTTCCCAAAACCTCATTCAGAAACAATCCGGGAAGATTTGCTCCCGCAAATTGCGTTAAGAAAATCCACGATGGAAAACGGCAATTCACTTCCAAAAGATAAAACCGACCATCGCGTTCAGATTGGACAAACTCAAGTTCCAAGGGACCACGCCAATGCAGTTTCGCCAAAATACGCAAGGCTTCTTTGCGCAAGGCAGGATTATCAATAATCGCACCGACGACGCCTTTGCCGCGCTTGTTGACGCCAAGCTTTCGCATGGGCGACAAAGCCAGACAGCTTTCATCAGCCCGGGCAACCATCCCCACCACATATTCTTCGCCATCAATGGCTTCTTGTAACAAAACGCCGCCGCCCCACTTTGCGTTCAATTCTGCGGCTGCGTATGCGGCTTGGGTCGCATTGTTGACTTTTTTCGCTCCGGCTACAGTTCCTTTCACAAACAAAGGAAAGCCAAACCGTTCCGCATACAAAGGCACGTCTTCAAGGTCGCGGACATGCAACGTACGCGGCGTACGCATGCCATTGGCATAACAAAAATTGGGCAGATTAGCTTTGCTGACCGCGATCGCATCTTCGGGAGCCGGCAACAACGTCTTTACGCCCATGCGGTCCAATCGACGGCTGAGCCGTGAAATAGCCGGGACTTCTAAATCAAGACAGGGGATCAGGGCTTGAAAGGGGTGCTTGGCATGAATTTCCTTGAGCCGCGCCAAAACCGCATCATCACCCTTGGCAATGGGCACCACCAAGTGTATGCGGTCTGCAATCTTGGGCATCCATGCGCCGGTATTCCAGGTGTCATAACACAAGGCTTCGATTTCAAGCGGATCATTCCAGCCTGCGCGCAATGACCGTGCTACGGCAAGACCGGGTTCTGGGTTATCTAAACCACCAAACCCTGTCAGGGCAACGCTTAAATTATTCTCGTTCACACACAAACTCCAATGTGGTTAGGTCTCTAAGCAATGACACAATATCAAGCTTTGCATCTTTCTCATTAACCTCAAATGTCTTTGCGACAAGGCGCGCCAAACTGTCCACATCAGAGCCCTTTTTTAAGGACTTAAGAATGACCAGCGCGGTTTCATTACAGGTGCTAATCGCGGCCGTATGGGTGTCAAACAATACGCCGCTCACGCCGTCGTCATCTTCATCAAGACGAACGCGAGAAGACAGTTTATAGGTGGACTTCATCATGATCCTTCGGCAAGTTTCAGGCCTTGATTAGCATCAGGGTAATAAGGCGAAATATTCAGCGCCTTCACAAAGGCTTCTTTCGCGCCCTTGTTATCCTTTTTTTGCAACAAGGCGTAGCCATAGCCCGTCAAAGCATCCACCCAAAACGGGGTCACTTTAAGAATGGCCTTAAACTGACGTTCAGCTTTTTTCATATGACCTGAACGATAATGTGCCCAACCCAAGGTCGAAGCCGCAGAATAACGAATGGTCCAACTTTTATTGGTTCCCGGAATGGGCACGATTTCATCGATAGGACGCAGCTTTTTAGGTTCTAACTTGGCCGCAATTTCAAGCAAGGGAATGGCTTGTTTGTATTTTCCCAAACGAAACAAGGCAAAAGCCTTGCCCCGTTGTGCATTGGGATCGGTATAACCAGCCTTTGCCGCATCGTCAAAACGAGCCAAGGACCGTTCGTTGTTGCGCGCAAAATACAAGCCCCAGGCTAAATTGGTGAGGCCAGATTTCGCATTTTCAGGCGTTAATTTAAGGTCATTGAAAACCGGGTCAATATAAGACGGTGCCAGATTTGCTGCTGCTGACGCCCAAAGGGTTGCTGTTTCTTGATCCTTTAGGCCCACAAAAACTTTTGCCATTTGGAAATTAATATCAGCCGACCTGGGGTAAACCTTAAAGCCCAA
>JAESSV010000126.1 GCA_016763895.1 Magnetovibrio sp.
CGGCGTGAATATCGGCGTTGTCGAGGCGGTAATCGCCAAATTGAAGGGCGCTGGACAGCAACGTGACATTGGCTTCAATGGCATTCAAAACGCCAAGATCAAAAGTCTCTTTGGACCAGCGCGGCGCGGCACGGGAATTTTTAACAACTTGCGTTGGGCGGTCCTTTGGAAAGGCCGCCAGAACCAGCAAGGGATTTTTGTGGAGAGCGGCTTGTTTTTTACCGCGTGTCTTTGGACGAGGCAAAAAGGTGTCGATCTTGATTTCGCCTGTTTTTAAATTGGCAAAAATGATGGGTTTGGCCCCACCGGTCACCGCCTTGACGGTTCCGGCCAAAGCCGTTGTTCCGATTTTTCCGTCTAAATTGGTAAGGGTATGCGTTTGCCCATCGGACCTTAAGTTGCCTTTGATATCGAGCGCGCCCAGCGGGCCTTTGGGCCTGTAACCAAGGTTCAAAGCAGCCAACAAACGATCCGCATTGGGATGTTGGGCGCTAAACGTTCCCTGATAACCAAAGCCAAACGGCAACATGGAAAAGCTTCCTTTGGCCCCAAACTTTCCGTTCAGGGCTGAAACGGTGGTGTTAAAGCGGGGTTTGAGAATAGATCCATTCACCGTCGATTGCACCCGCACCGCCCCCAATCCTTTGGGAACATCGTTCAGGCCAAAACGCTGCGCCAATATTGAAGCGTTTTTAACCTTGGTCTCGACCTTCACCCCGGCCATTTCCACGACGCCACCAAAACCATTGAAGCCGCCTGATATATTGACATTTGCGCCTGCAAAATCACCCAGACTTAAGGATCTTAAATCCAAATTTCCGGCGTACAAGGTGCCGTCCGCCCGTACATTTGAATAGGTGTTTCCTTTGAATTTTAAAGAGCCCAAACGAACTTTTACATTTGCATCAAAATCATTAAGCACATTGAGAGACGCCCAAACTTTAAGCAAATCCAAAGGTGACATTTTAGATTGTGGTTCGGGTGTCGAGGTCGAGGTCGTTTCCGATGCCGCAACTGTGATCACAGACGGACGCAACGAACCATGTGAAGTGCCGTTACCATTGACGTAATAATCCAAATCCAAACCATCCAGATTAAGATCCACGCCCACCGAAGGCCGCGAGCGCAACGCCACGGTAATCCCCCCCGTCAACGTGGAATGATCGCCCGTAACTTTTAAATCGCTCAGCATGACTTGTTCGGTGTTGGCATAAACTTTGGTGGCGAACGCAACACGTTTCAAACGGTTGTTGACCCCTTGGGGTAATTTTACTCCGAGCCAACTTGCAAGGCCTTTGGGGTCACTGGTCAACAGTTCCATATTGCCTTCGAACATGGGGCTGTTGTCTTGCACGCGAACAAAGCCAAACAAGTCCATATCCGTCACACCGGGGGCTTGTAATTGAAATTGGCTCAACGCCACCTCTCCGTCTGCTAATTCTGCATTCAGGCGGACATTGCGGATCAGGTCGCCATGAACGGTCACGGCATCAATCCCCAATTCAACGGTTCCCGAAATGTTTTCGGGGAAGGCAGACCCGGAAGGCTGCAAAGATACCTTGGCATTGGCGGGGGGGGCCGGCGTTATCGCTTTGCCACCCGCAGAAAATCCTGATGAACGTGAAGGGCCCGCACCGCCAGATCCTTCTGCCATCAATTTATCCACATCAATGTGCGTCGCTTTCAACTTCACATCAAATGTCGTTGCCTCAGCAAGGCGAACCTTAACGGCTCCGGTCATTCGCGTTGTTGCCAATTGTACATCCAAATCAGCAAGATCAATGGCCTTGATCGAAGCGTTCAAAGCCGCGCTTAAATTAAATTTATGGGCAAGAAACGAAGGTAAGGTTTTTGTTTTGGAAAAGGCGTTGATCAATTGAGCAAGATTTTCCCCTTGGACCGTGGCCTTCCCTTTGAAACGTGGGCTCACTTCCAAATCAAATAACGCGCCCGACAACTGGGTTTGCGAGCCGCCGACTTTAATTGTCGCATCCAAAGGAACCGTGCGTTGGGCAATGATCTGCCCCAAGGCCACGTCAAATGTCATGGGGATGTTGCGAATGGTCGCTTGCCCCTTTGCTTCAAACGGACCTTGCAAGGAAACGGCACGTAAGGTTGCATCCAAATGATCGACACGTTCCGTCACTCCGGCCTGATCATTGATATAGATCAAGCTGGCATTTTTGATTTCAATATTATCCAAACGAATACCGAGCCCAGATGATGTTTGACCTGATGAAATTTGAGCAGACGAAGGAGAAGCAGATCCGGGCACATTTTTTGCAGCCATTCGTCCCGTGGCAGAAGCCTCAGGTTCAAAGGATAAATTGGTGCGGCCGTCACTGTTGACTTCAAGATTGACCGTGGGATTGACCAAGCTGATGCGTTCGACTTGGATTTGCCCCGAAAGAAGCGGCATTAAGGCCACACGGACCTCAACGGCATCTAAAGTCACCATGTGCTTCGCCGTGCCACCTTTGATGTTGCCCAATTTAACACCGTGGGCGATCACCATGGGGGACGGAAGAATGCGGACTTCTAAGGAACCATCAATGCTGAGGTCTCTGCCGGTTGCGCTTTTGACTTGAGCTGAAATTTTAGGAAGCTGCGCGTTCCAATCCATAAAACTTGGCGCGACAACAAGACCGCCCAACAAAATAAACAAGACTCCGACAAAACCTATTAGCGTCTTTTTCAGCACAACGGCTACTCCTTGGGATTCTTAATCATATTTTTGAGTGTAGTCGGGCTGTCTAAGGAGATCAACTTGAGGCCCAAAAGAAAACCCCCAACTCATCGAGCCAGGGGTTAACTTATTTGTTTTGATCTGTTGCTTAAGCGTAAAGCGTATTCTTAAAGAACGCCTGCTCCGCCTGCTCCAGCTCCAGCTCCAGCTCCGGCTCCAGCTCCAGCTGCTCCAGCTCCAGCTCCAGCGCCAGCTCCGGCTCCGGCTCCAGCGCCTGCTCCAGCTCCGGCTCCAGCGCCTGCTCCAGCTCCGGCTCCAGCTGCGCCTGCTCCAGCACCGCCTCCGCCACCCCAGTTACCAACAAGACCAGCAGCAGCGCCAGCGCCGATTGCGTTCAAGCCACCGATATTACCGACTGGTGACCCAGCACCTGTTCCGGCTGCACCAGCACCAGCTCCAGCA
>JAESSV010000127.1 GCA_016763895.1 Magnetovibrio sp.
AGGCTTGAAAACCATTGCGGCTCGACTTCAAGCGGATGGCGTTATTCACAACGCCATGCAATTTCGTTTATGGGCGCGTTTGACCGGGCAACATACCAAATTACGTGCCGGAGAATTCGAAATTCCTGCACGCGCCTCCATCGTTGAGGTTTTGCAAATCCTGGAAAATGGGCAAACGGTGGTGCACAAGTTGACCCTTGTCGAAGGTTTGACTGTGACGGAAATGTTGATCAAAATCCAAGATGCCAAGGGATTGGTGGGGACGGTGACAAATATCCCCGATGACGGCATGATGTTGCCGGAAACCTATTATTATTCATGGGGCGATAGCCGCGAAGGTTTGGTCACGCGTATGGTGAATGCCATGAGCGACGTGATTACAAAACAATGGTTCGCTCGCCCCACAGATTTCATTTTGCAAACGCCGGAAGAACTTTTGACTTTGGCCTCTATTGTCGAAAAGGAAACGGGCCTTGCTTCGGAACGGCCCAAGGTCGCGCGGGTCTTTCTCAATCGTCTCAACAAAGGTATGCGGCTTCAATCTGATCCGACGGTGGTGTTTGCCATCACCAATGGTTCCGGGGCCTTGGGCCGGGCGCTGACACGATTGGATTTGAAAATCGATAGTACCTATAACACTTATAAAATCAAAGGGTTGCCGCCCGGCCCCATCGCCAACCCGGGGCGCGATAGCATCTTGGCAGTGATGAACCCGGCCGATACGGATGCCTTGTACTT
Source organism: Magnetovibrio sp. (assembly GCA_016763895.1). Taxonomy (GTDB): domain Bacteria; phylum Pseudomonadota; class Alphaproteobacteria; order Rhodospirillales; family Magnetovibrionaceae; genus JANLGW01. The sequence continues at coordinate 739 of JAESSV010000127.1, forward strand.
TGTCGCGGACGGCACCGGTGGGCACGTCTTTGCCAAGACCCTAAAACAGCACAATCGCAATGTCGCCAAGTGGCGAAGGTTTAAACGAAAGACAAAATAAGAACGGGGGCTTGCTCTCACGAAAGGCTTGAGCCAAAATGCCGTGTATTTTTTTGATTCTAAACAACCAACGCCTAAAAAGGAATAACAATGAAAGCTGAAGATCACAGAAAAGTCGCTCAATGGCACCTTAAACAAGCGGATCTGCACGAAAGTGTAGACGGATATTCCTGTGGATGTCCTCCGGATACGCAAAGCAAGAAGATCATTGAAATTGTGGATTCTGGTGTCATCGAAGAAGAAAAAACGTGCGCGTTGGGTTAACGAAAACCGCTGCGCGAACGTCTTAAGGTTTGCAAACAGCCCTCTCGATTGAATTTCGGGGGGGCTGTTTCGTTTTGCGCTTATTGCTCTTTGGGGGCTTTTAACAACACCCATCTTCGCACACGCGGCGGCAATATACCGACCAGCCATGACGCCGCCGCCATGGGCCATGGGAAAATGAGGCTGATGCGGTGGGTGCTGCGGGCCTTGTCCAAGCCTTTGTGGATGATTTGAGCGGCTTTTGGTCCCGTTAACAGCATCGGCATGGCAAAGTTGTTTTTATCCGTAATGCGGCTTTCGACGAAGCCCGGGCAAATGGACGTGACGGTGATGCCGTCATCTTTTAACGATCCGTTGAGGGCTTCTGCGTAGACTTTTACGGCGGATTTCGAGGCTGAATAAGCCGGGGCACCGGGCAGGGGGGTAAAGGCCGCAAGCGAGCTGACGACGACGATATGGCCCGACTTTCTGGGACGCATGTGGTGTATGGCGGGCCAAATGGTGTTGAGAACTCCACCTAAATTGACCTCGAAAATAGCCCGCGCCTGAGCTTCATTTTCGCCTTGGTTTCCCGTGCCCCCGGAAATACCCGCGTTGGCGATGACCAGGTCTAAGGGATGGTCCAAGTCGACGGCCTTAATCCAGTCTTCCATTTCGATTTGCTGGGTCACATCAATGACCAAGGCGCAAACGGTGGCATGGCGCAAACGGCACTGTTCGGCCACGGCGGTCAAACGGGTTTGATCACGCCCACATAACGCAAGATGAACACCTGTTGCAGCATATTCAAGGGCTAAGGATTCGCCTATACCGCTGCTGGCTCCGGTGATGAGGATGGATTTCGGACCGTCCATTGGGCTTAAGCTTCTTTTCCTTTGAAATAATTATAAAATAACGGTGCAAAATAGCCGAGCAATCCCCAAAGTATAGCACTTATGACGATACTTGATGCCGCAAAGTGCGCGGCCAGGGTGGCGGGGACTTCGCTGGCTTGGGTCAACGGATGGGGCGCACCCCAAATGTGAGGGGCCAACACGATCAAGATTCCGAGAATTTTTACGGGCTCAATGTCCGTTAAAAAGAGGCAATACAAGCCGCCAAGGGTACAGAGCACGGTGGCGAGCCACCACATTTGGCGCGCGTGAAGGTCTGCGGTGGGCATGCCGGGCAGCTCAGGCGGAAGCCCCATGGTGGGCGCCAAAGTAAAGGCTGCGAATCCGGCTATAGCCATCAGAAAACCGGTTCTGCGGTCGGCTTGTTTTGGACCGAAACTTAAGCCAACGACCAAAAACAATGCAAAGGAAATGGTGGTGACCACATTGGCGACGACCGTATAGCCAAAACGTTCCCAGCCATTTTCAGGAGACCAAGCGGAATGATCATGTACATGGCCGATGATGACGGTTGAAACCTCATAGCCTTCGGCTTCTAAAATCAGCGGCGTGGTGGTGTAAACTTCGACCATAGACACCAACACAGCCACAAGCACGCCAGCGGCCATAGCCGTAGCAAATAAACGATACATCATGGAAAAGCTCCAGATTTGGCCTTAGGGACCTTGGTCTTAGTGGACGTGACCTTGGTCTTAGTGACAGGGAAACACTTCGACATGGCGGGTGTCGTGGGCCGCATTATGAAGGGGCGCAGACTGGGCAAAGCCAACCGTGAACAACATGGCGCCCGCAAATGCAAGCGCAACAAGGCGAGCCTTGATCATTTCGCTAAGATTTGAGGACGTTTTAGCGATAGAAGAGGTCTGTGTATTCATAATGTGTGCTCCGATGTCATCTCACCCGATGACGTTGAGGTTTATATCAGCATGCGGCAGGTATACTGGCTCCGGTTCAAAGCTTACATTTAACCTTCCCAAAGCAAAGACTTCAGTGGTTGTCGCTCATGCAAGCTCCCCGTATACAGTTGCGGGGGCAGCCACGGTTAAACCCCCTTGATAGGTAAGGCTTCCGTGTTCCCTTTTGATCCCCAAGACTTTGTCTGTTCGGGAACCGCATAAAGGTATGTTTAGAGATAAATGTAATGTGAGGCAAGGCCTTCCTTTCTTGTGAGAAGCGAAAGGTACGTGTATAGTTCTACAATAATTAAGGGGGTATTTTTGAGCATTTCAAGTATGACAGGCTTTGCACGTGCTGCGGGCACGGATAATGTGTGTGCGTGGACATGGGAAACCAAAAGCGTCAATGGCAAGGGATTGGACGTTCGTGTCCGATTGCCGCGCGGTTATGATGCTTTGGAAACGCAGGTCCGCGAACGGGTGGCAAAACGCTTTAAGCGTGGCAATATTTCTTTAAACCTTGAATTGACGTGGATCAATCCCCAGATAACGTTGCAGGTTAACAAAGATGTTTTGGGACAAGTGGTGCGCGCTGCTGAGGTGGTTCAATCCACAATGCCTTCGGTTCAAGCCCCATGTGTTGATGGTATCTTGGCCTTGCGCGGCGTTTTGGAACACGTCGAAGTGCAATTGGATGCAGATGACCTTAAAACGGTCGAAAAAACCGTTTTGCAAGGTTTAGAATGCATGCTGGATTCGCTTAGCGAAGCGCGCAATGCGGAAGGTCAGCGTCTGGACAAGGTTTTGCAAACCCAATTGGCCGATATTGAAACGCTGTCACAGCAAGCCGCAACCTTGGCCGTGATGCAACCCGAAATCATTCGCCAGCGCTTGGCCAAGCAAGTTCAGGCCTTGATTCAAGATGTAGAAGAAACGATAAACCCGGAACGCTTGGCCCAAGAAGCAGCTTTGTTGATGATCAAAGCCGACGTCCGCGAAGAACTTGACCGCCTTGAGGCACATATTGCGGCGGCCCATAGCCTTATGGCAAAAGGGGAGCCGGTTGGACGTCGGTTGGATTTTTTGTGCCAAGAATTTAACCGGGAAGTAAATACTTTATGCTCTAAGTCGGCAGATACAGAGTTGACGAAAATAGGATTAGAACTTAAATCTATTATCGAACAGTTTCGCGAGCAGGTGCAAAATATTGAGTGATCCGAAAAACATTAAACGTCGCGGCATGATGCTGGTGCTTTCGTCCCCGTCTGGGGCCGGAAAGACAACAATTTCGCGGAAATTATTGGAACGTGATGATAACTTAAAAATGTCTATTTCGGCCACGACTCGGGCGCCTCGTCCCGGAGAAGTGGATGGCGAAGACTATATTTTTATGTCCGACGAAAAATTTGCGGATATGGTCAATAAAAACGAGTTTCTGGAATATGCGACTGTTTTTGACAATTCGTATGGGACTCCGTTTGGCCCCGTAGAAGCCGCCCTTAAAATGGGCAAGGACGTTTTGTTTGATGTGGATAGGCAAGGCACCCAGCAATTGCATGGACGAGCCGGCGACGACTTGGTGCGGGTCTTTATTTTACCACCTTCAAAAGACGAACTGGAATGCCGCTTAAGATGGCGGGATCAGGATTCTGAAGAAGTCATCATTACGCGCATGGCTCAAGCTTCTGATGAGATGGGGCATTATGACGAATACGATTACATCGTTGTTAACGTTGACCGTGAAGACAGTGTTGATGATGTTCACACCATTCTCAAGGCTGAGCGAATGAAAAAAACGCGTCGGGACGGTCTATATGACTTTGTCCGTGGACTGTGCAAATAATCGCGCCAATTTAGCAAAATCTTCAACCGAAAGCTCTTCTGCCCGTGCGGTTTCTTTCAATCCCACATCCAAGGCGCTGATGCCCAAAGACTTTAAGCTTTGACGCAACATTTTTCGGCGTTGACCGAAGGCCGCCGCGACCACCTTTTCCATGCTATCCCACGTCGCAGGAGCCAGTGGCTTTGGGCGAGTGGTGAGGCTGATCACCGTGGACTGAACCTTTGGCGGAGGTGTAAAAGCCCGCTTATCAATGTTGAATTCGATACGGACTTCGCACAGCCATTGGCACATGATGCTCAGGCGCCCATAGGCTTTGGTGCGGGGCTTTGCGGCAATGCGGTCGGCAACTTCTTTTTGAAACATCAAGGTAAAGCCTTCAAAGGCTTTGATATTTTTAAGCCAGCCGATCAGCAACGGGGTGGCGATGTTGTATGGCAAATTCGACATAATGCGTCTTGGCGCCGGGGCTAACGCTTCAAAGTCTTGCTTAAGCGCATCGCCATCAATGATGTCCAGACGGTCTTTATAAGCCGGACAGAGATAAGCGTTTAAAGCATCACTGCACCTCTTATCGCGTTCGACGGCGACCACACGTTTGGCACCCTGAGCCAAGATGGCGCGGGTCAAGCCGCCGGGGCCGGGGCCGACTTCGATAACGGTGGTGTTGGACAAGTCCCCAGCGGTGCGCGCAATGCGCCCGGTCAGGTTCAAGTCCAACAGGAAGTTTTGCCCCAACTGTTTTTGTGCGGCCAAGCCATGTTCGGCGATGATGTCGCGCAAAGGGGGCAGGTGATCAAATTCTTGAGCCATGGTTAAGCCTTTGCCCGTGCTTGGGCCCGTGCTTGGGCTCGTGCTTGGGCCATGTCCGTCGCCATGGACAGGGCCGCCATCAGGCTCAGTTCTGAGGCTAGCCCCAATTTCTGCCCCGATCCGGCAATGTCAAAGGCGGTGCCGTGATCGGGTGACGTGCGGACAAAATCAAGCCCCAATGTTGCGTTGACAGCGCCTTTAAAATCCAAGGCCTTCAAGGGAATTAAGCCTTGGTCGTGATACATGCAAACGCAAGCATCATAGGTGGGCAAGGCTTTTTCCGTAAACAAGGTGTCCGGCGGAAAGGGGCCTGTGGCGTTGATGCCCGCTTTGCGAAGGCGTTCAATTGCCGGGATAATAATGTCAATTTCTTCTCGACCCATGGTTCCTGATTCCCCGGCATGCGGGTTAAGACCCGCAACGACCAAGGTCGGGTCGGCAATTGCAAAGTCCCGTTTGAGAGCCGCGTGGGTGATCCGTGAAATTTCATAAATTGTATCGGCGTTGAGGCTTTTCACGGCGTTTAAAATTGAGACATGCACGGTCGCCAAAACAACGCGAAGCTTGTCACACGCCAACATCATCACGGGGGTAACGTCGGGGCCGGATAAGTGGGCTAAAAATTCGGTGTGTCCGGGAAATTTAAATCCAGCCGCATACAGCACGTCCTTGGCGATGG
>JAESSV010000128.1 GCA_016763895.1 Magnetovibrio sp.
ACCAAACCAAACAACACGTCACCGTCGACAGCGGTCTTTCTCTGAAAGATGCTGCTGTAGATAATTCAATTCCGGGTATTGGAGAAAATTGTGGGGGATCGTGCGCGTGTGGCACATGCCATGTTTATGTTGCCCCGGAATGGATCCATAAAATGGAAGAAGCTGGGGAAGACGAACTAGACGTGCTTGACGCCGCGGACAACGTCAAAGACAACAGCCGTCTCAGCTGTCAGGTGTTGATCAACGACGATATGGATGGTCTTCAAATTCAAGTTCCCCCTCATTCGGCCTAATTCGGCAAACCAAAGACAACCTTTACGTATAATTAAATCAGGTTAACCACCATTGGTTAGTCTGATTTAATTATCTCTTTTTAAGAACAATTAAAAGTGTCATAATCCATTTGTCCTTCTGATTTTCAACAGGAGTCCAGCCAATGTGTGACACGTTTGTAGCTCTCTCTTCAGCCACCAAAGATGGTTCCGTCATTTTTGCAAAAAACAGCGATCGTCCTGAAGATGAAGCACAAAGTATTCAACGCTACCCGCGTCAATCTCACGGTTCCTCGGCCACGGTCCTTTGTACGTACATTGAAATCCCACAAGTAAAATCAACCGCCGCAGTGTTGTTATCCCAGCCAGACTGGATGTGGGGCGCCGAGATGGGCGCGAATGAGCATGGTGTTGTTATTGGCAACGAGGCGGTCTGGACCAAGGCCGCACCGGGACCGCCGGCCTTGTTGGGTATGGATTTGGTGCGTTTGGGCCTTGAACGTGGTGGCTCGGCATCTCAAGCCGTAGAGGTCATCACCGGGCTGCTTGAACAACATGGGCAAGGCGGGCCGTGCGCAGAACATGACCCCTCCTTGGCCTATGATAATGCATTCCTCATCGCCGATGCCAAAGAAGCTTGGGTCGTTGACACTGCGGGACAAGATTGGGCGGCGGAACGGATCACATCCAAGACCCGTAACATCTCGAACAGCCTGTCCATCCGAACCCATTTTGAAAGATCGTCACCGCGTCTAAAAAACATCGATCTGGACTTCACCGCGCAGTTTAGCGAAGCCCCCATTCAGGTAGACCCAACATCCAGAGCCGCGTGTGGACAACGCCTTCTGGCTCAGCACACCGGCCACATCACGCCCAAAACAATGATGAACATTCTTTCCGATCATCCCAGCGGTCTTTGTATGCACGGAGCCTTCGCCACCACAGCCTCGATGGTTTCTCAGCTCTTCCCGGATGGCACTTATACCCACTGGATGACCGGGGCTCCTTTTCCCTGCCAAACACCATTTAAACCTGTTTTCATAACGGATCGTACAAGAGCTGTTTTCAATTATGGATGATATTCGACAAGACTTCATCAACAGAAAAGGTTTAATCCAAAGCCTAAATCCTCCTGTTGCAAGGACCTCGGTGGCTGTCATCGTATGCACCGCTATCTTGGCCTTAACAATCTTGATCCTTGATTTATATCTGCCTTTGGGCGTCGCAGCCGGAGTGCCTTATGTGAGCCTTGTCTTGATGGGCGTTTGGTATTGCAAACCTCAACAGACCTACATTTTGGCGACCTTGGCGTCCGTCTTGGTTATCGTTGGCTACGTTTCCTCACCCGCCCAAGGCGTTCATTGGGTCGTCATAATCAACCAAGGGCTGACCCTGTTTGCCATTTGGGTTACCGCAATCATCATCGTCTCGCGCAAACAATATGAAAAGAAACTTAGCGAACGCACCCAAGACCTAAAATACAGCGAGGAACACTATAGGGATATCATTGAAGGATCGGATGATCTCATTACCATCGTGGACGGTGATGGGCGTTTCAAATTCGTGAATCACAAGGCCAAAGCCATTTTTGGAATCGAGCCGGAAGAATGCGTTGGACGACTCGCCTTTGATTTTATCCACCCCGAAGATCGCGCCCCAAGCATTGAGATCTTTCAAAACTGGCTCAAAAACAAAAAAACCCATATTGAATATGAAAATCGCCAACAGAATTTAGACGGTACCGTTTTCAATATGCTGTGGGCCATCAACATTCGCTACAATCAGGCTGGAGATGTTGAAGTCATTCGCAGCATTGCCCGCGACATTACCCAACGAAAGATCACCGAAAAAGCCCTCGCCCAAAAAGTAAAAGAACTCGATTTTCAAAAATTTGCTCTTGATGAACACGCCATTGTCAGCATTGCCGATGTCCAAGGAAACATCACCTATGCCAACGCAAAATTTTGTGAGATCAGCGGATATTCTCAACGTGAAGTCATCGGAGCAAACCACCGCATTATTAAGTCGGATGAGCATCCTGATGATTTTTTCAAAGATATGTGGGAAACCATTTCCCAGGGAAAAGTTTGGCAAGGCGAAGTCAAAAACAAGAAGAAAAACGGGGGATTTTATTGGGTCATGTCCACGATCGTCCCCACATTAAACGAAAAAAACAAACCCTTTCAGTATGTTTCTATTCGCACCGACATCACCAAGCGCATGGAAGCTGAAATCCAGGCCATGATGGCCAGTCGCACCAAATCTGACTTAATGGCAAATATGAGCCATGAACTGCGCACCCCGCTCAATGCCATCATCGGCTTTTCCGATACAATCCAATCTGAAATTTTTGGCCCCTTGAACAATCAAAAATACAGCGAATATGTGGGGGATATTTCTCAGTCCGGCAAACATCTTTTGAACCTTATCAATGATATTCTTGATGTTTCTGCCATTGAGGCCGGAGCCGTAAAATTGCAAGTTGAAGACATATCTATCAAAGATGTCGTTAAGGCCTCGGTCCGCATCATCACCCCGCGCGCCATCAAAAGGAAGGTGAACATTACACCGTCCACATGTTCTCACATGCCGATGATCAAAGCCGACGAACGACGGATAAAGCAAATTTTGCTCAACTTGCTTAACAATGCGGTCAAATTTACCCCAGCCGGAGGCGAAATCTCGGTGGACACAAGACTAAAACATAACGGTTCGCTCATCATAACCATTGGCGACACAGGCATCGGCATGGATCAGGATGAGATTAAAACAGCCTTAAGTACATTTGGCCAAGTGGACAGCGGCCTTGATCGAAAACACGAAGGCACAGGCTTAGGGTTACCCTTGACCGTCGGGTTGGTCGAGCTCCACGGCGGAACATTGGTCATCGAAAGCAAAAAAGGTCATGGCACTCAAGTCATGGTGACCATCCCCAAAGACCCTATCTTTGAGGTAATCGACAAAGGCCAAGCGCCATAAAATATAAAAAGGCCGCTCTGTTTCCAAAGCGGCCTTTTTAAGTTTAGAGAACCGTCAGCTTAGCCGACGATTTCTGTACCTGAGAAGTAGAATGCAATTTCTTCGGCTGCGGTTTCTGGAGCGTCAGACCCATGCACCGAGTTGTTTTGCACATCAACGGCAAAATCCTTGCGGATTGTACCTTCGTCGGCGTTGGCTGGGTTTGTCGCGCCCATAACACCTCGGTATGTTGCAATTGCATCTTCGCCTTCAAGAACTTGCACGACCGCAGGGCCGGAAATCATGAATTCAACCAATTCCGCAAAGAACGAACGTTCTTTGTGAACCCCATAAAAGGCTTCGGCTTGGCCTTGGGTCAGTTTGACGCGTTTTTGAGCAATGATGCGCAAACCCGCAGCTTCGATATAAGAATTGATTTTGCCAGTGAGATTACGTTCAGTGGCATCTGGTTTTATAATGGACA
>JAESSV010000129.1 GCA_016763895.1 Magnetovibrio sp.
TCATGGGCAGCAGCAGCAGGCGGCGGCGGAGCAATCACCGCAGCTTCAAACGCGAGCACTGATACATACTCTTATGGTATCGGCTTCAGTGGCGAACTCAGCGGAGCTTCAGTTTCTGCAGACCTTATGCATGCTAAAGTTAATGCTGATTATGACGAAAACCACCTTGGTCTTTCTGTCGGCATGGCTGGCTTCACCGTTTCTGGTTCTTACATAGATTATAACGATCTCCGTGGAACAGTTGCAGCAGACAAAGCAGCTCAGGATGGCTCAACGTACGAACTTGGTGTCGGTTACGCAACTGGTCCTTATAGCGTAGCTGTTGCTTACTCAAAAAGTAAAAGCACAGGCGACACATCTGTTGCTGGCGACAACACAGACAACCGTTGGTTGGTTTCTGCAGCATACGACCTCGGTGCAGGCGTTGCTTTGACAGGTAACTACTTCTCTAACGAACGTAACCCAGAAGGCGCAGCTGCTAGCACAAATGCTACAGACACCTTTAAAGTTACTGGCGTTGTTGCTGGTATCGCAGTCAGCTTCTAAGTTAACTTTAACTTAGACGACGAATTGGAAAGGGCGGCCTTCGAGCCGCCCTTTTCTTTTGCCTAAATTTTGCCTCTTTTGCCTAAGTTTTCAATTATGTTGACCAGGCTTCGATGGCGGCAAGTCCGTGCATGAGTTTTGACTTAAGGCGTTTTACGTTAGCCGGGCAAATTCCCCCCAACGCAACGGGCTTAAGGTTTGGACAATGCCGTATCATGCGCAAGGCCCGAATGGATCCAAGAGGTTTCGCACCGATGTGGCTGTTGGTCTGAAAAACGGGCGAAATCATAACAACTTCGGCCTTAGCGATTTGAGCTCGCCAGAGTGCCTGTTTAGAATGTGCGGCGGCGGAAATCATAAACCCACGCGGCGTAGATTGAATGCGCAAAGGCCCACGGCGCGCCACAATTTCGGGCAAATGAACACCGTCGGCTCTTAATTTCAGCGCAAGGCGTATATTTTTAGACATAAAAACTCTAATATGTCGTCGATGCGCGTGTGGAATGACATATTTTGCAAGCTTTTCCAGTTGTTTAGGGTCCGAATGACGCAAGATCACAGCCGCGCCTCGAGGAAGATTGTTGAGGACCGCTACAGGATCCGGTAATCTGTTCTGATCCGTTAACAAAAAGTACTGTGGATAAGCTGTTTTTTTTCTGTGTTGCCAATTAAATGGCTTGGCAAGGTTTGCTAATTTCTTCATTATTCTATTTTGCCCAATTGGAGCCCCCATGAAAAGCTTTTCTCACCCTTCAGACGTCGAAAACCGACTACTAGTCGTTCAAAATCAGGTTGCTTTGGCTTGCGAGCGGGCCAACCGGGATAAAAATGGTGTCACCTTGGTAGCCGTTTCAAAATTTCACGATGCCGAGCGCATATCGGTAACCCTTGAGCTGGGTCACAGGGTATTTGGGGAAAACCGGGTTCAAGAGGCTCAAGACAAATGGCCCGATTTGCGCCAAGCTTATCCCGATATCAATTTGCACCTTATTGGCCCCTTGCAGACCAACAAAGTTAAGTCCGCTGTCGCTCTTTTTGATGTGATCGAATCCGTGGACCGGGAAAAATTAGCGCGGGCATTGGCCAAAGAATTCACGGCAACTCAGCGACATTTACCTGTATATATTCAAGTGAATACCGGCGATGAACCGCAGAAAGCCGGGATTTTACCAAAGGATGCAGATACGTTCATTTCCCTGTGCCAAGACGAACTGGGCTTGGACGTTCAAGGATTGATGTGCATTCCCCCCGCCCAAGAAGAACCCGCTTTGCACTTTGCTTTGTTGTCAAAAATTGCCAAACGCAATGGTCTTAAGAACTTGTCCATGGGCATGAGTGGGGATTTTGAAACCGCAATTGATCTTGGGGCGACGCACATCCGTGTCGGGACGGCTATTTTCGGGCAACGTTAATCCAACTGTCTACGCTTGCCTCGTTCAGCAATTGTAAAAGATCATTTAAATTCAGCGCAATACATCCTTCGGTGTGGGTGTAGCCGGGCCTGGCAACGTGCATGAAAATAGCACTTCCGTGACCAGAAACAATTGGATTTGTGTTGTAAAGCAGTTCAACAACGATGTCATAGACATGATCCTCGCGCCACATCTGTTCATGATGAGCGGGGTGGGGAAGGGCGACTAAGATGTTGTAATCCGGATGGGTTAGATCATCGCACCAACCCATTTGATCGGTTATTTCGGTGCAATTGAGACGTGTTTGTATGGGTTCCAACCGGTCCGATCGCCAGAAGACACGGCCTAATTTATGCCGTCCTTGTGGCGTGATGCCATCTCCTTCTTTGGATTTAAGGCCAACTTGGCCTCGCCCCAAAGCACACCGCCAACGGTGTTGAGGACCTTGGACGTATCCATCAGGGGTTACAAAGAAGTCCATAACTTGCATTAGCTAAATTTAGAAGATTTACCAACATGGTCTGATTTAGGGTTCTGAGCCGCGTCATATGCCCCTGTGGCTTGTTGTAAGGCTTGGGTCGTCCATGTGTTGCTGGCCCAAGCGACCGTACTTGCATCTGCACCAAAGCCTAATTTTGTTTTCGCGGTGGCGGTCGCAAAGGTTTGATATTCTTGAAGACCTTTGCCCGGATCTTCTTGAAGCATGGGTGTACCATCGCCAATTTGCGAGGTGACAGTGGGGTCGGACGGTTGTCGCTTGCCAGCATCACCGGAAATTAAATTCATGGCGTGCTGACCCAAACTTTTACCCGTAACCATTTCTATAAATGAATTGGCCGCACCGGCGATGAGACCAACCGGTCCCCCAAACAGAAACCCACCCGCCATGGACGCTACTGGGTTTTGTTTATCTCCGGTCAGGCCTTGGTAAGCGGATGAAACACCGGGAATGTGTTGTAGCGGGTTAAGGGTATCAACCAAAGTGCTCATGATGGTATCGAACGACGTTTCGGAACCTGTTCCATCGACGTTCGGGTCCTTCGCGACTGTGTCGGAACTTTTTTGGACCGGAAAGATTTGCTGAATCGATGTTCCGCCCTTATGGCGCACATTGTCTCGATTTTGATTTTGAACATCTAAGATGTTACCACTTGATGTTTGGGATATATTCATTGAACCAACTCACATTTCAAACTTAGACACGCATTTTCGGTATCTAAACACAGACTTTGGCCTAATACGATGCAAACGCAGTGCCAGTTTTAAAATTGAAGTTTTTCAGTGCGTTAGCAATATTGCCAATCGACTAGTCGATAATAATAGGGCAAAAGATGCCGCTTTTGGGGTGAAAGTTTGGCACGGTTGGGTTTTGGCTGAAAAGAAACGTAAATCTTGCGGGGCGTTAAAGTAAGTGCCCACCCTTGTCTTTTTTGGTTTGCAGATACGTCTCATTATGCTGGTTCGAAGGAAAAGCATGGCGAATACGTGCAACAACTTCGATATCCGCACGGCTTAAAGCGTCAAGCTTGCTTGGGTTGTTGGTGAGCAGGCGAACCTTGGTCAGGCCTAGGTCCTTTAACATGAATGCAGCCGCTGCATAAACCCGTTCATCCGCGCGAAATCCCAATTTTTCATTGGCATCTAAGGTATCCGCGCCTTGGTCTTGTAACACATAGGCTTTTAATTTGTTAACGAGCCCAATACCACGCCCTTCCTGGGCCAGATAAATCAATACGCCATGGCCATCTTTTGCAATGGCTTGAATGGCCCCGCGCAATTGATCACCGCAATCACACCGTAACGATCCCAACAGGTCTCCGGTAAAGCATTGGCTATGTATCCGAATTAAGGGAGCTTTTTCTGATTGTTGCGGATGTCCAATAACGATTGCCAAGTGTTCTAGACCCCCATTTTGTGGCCGATAAGCGATAACATGCGCCTGTTCCGCATGGATCAAGGGCACAGCTGCTTCGGATACACGTACAAGCGTTTCGGCCTCGTAACTTTCCGATGCAAAGATATCGGCGGCCTGTACACCGAGAATATTGTGCTCTTTGGCCCAGCCCTCAAAATTGGTTTTTTCCATTTCGGGCAAACAAGTATACAAGGCTGTGGGCAACAAATGGGCCAGTTTTAAAAGCCCAATGGCGGCCGCTTGAACGCCGTCGTCTGGCGTTATGGATACCGGTTCAAAATTGTGCCCTTTTGCATCAGGTGCCGGCAACAAGGGGTCCGCAAAACGGTGCAGCGTTTGCGGCTCTATGTGTGTGGGAAGTGATTGTAGAACAACCTCACTGGTTTTCGGTCCTATGAGACCCAAGGATTTGGCCCGTTCATTAGAAAGCGCCAAGAAAGTGACGTTGGAAGACAGTTTGGTCAAGCTATCCAGACGTTCCTGTGAAGCTTGTTCACATGCCAAAACCAATATACGTGTTTTTTCAGCATCTTCAATTACGACCGCGCGTCCACTGCGCAGCTCAAAAACAGCACGATGAACCCAGATATTTGCGCTTGGCGCTTGTGATGAGTGGGGTGTGCCTGTGGAATGGACTTGGTTTTGCACCGGTTAAGCCTTTTGGTCGACGTGAACTTGGATACTTTTCAGAGATTACTCTTCCTCACCGGACAAGGCAAAGAAAACGAATTGTACATTGGCTCAAAAATATCCATATACTCTATTGGAGCCCTTTAAAATGTCTGGCGGGTCAGTATGAGTGATGGAAAACGTATTTTAGTTGTTGATGATACTGGACTTTTGAGCCGGGCTTTATCAGAGCATTTAGAAAAGTCAGATGTGTATAGTTGCGTTATCGAAACTAATCCTGAAAAGGGATTGGAACGGGCGCTGAAGTGTTATTTTGATCTTATTGTTTTGGATGTGAATGAGTCTTGTGTAAGTCACACCCATATATGTAGAACCTTGCGCGCGAACGGCATTGCGGCCCCGATTATGACGGTTGTTTCCAATCAGTGTGACATTGGAACCATTCAGGACCTAGATGCCGGGGCTTCTGATTGCATCTGTAAACCGTTTAAATTTGGCGTGTTGATGGCCCGTATTCGGGCTCAAATCCGTCAATTTGAACATTCGGAAGAAGCCCAATTGAACGTTGGCCGATTTGTGTTCAATGGCGGCGCAAAAACCTTGCTGTTTCAAGAGGCTGGAACCGATGAGATCATACGTTTGACCGACAAAGAAGCCCAAATTATTAAGTTTCTGTACCTGCACCGTGACCGCCTGGTTTCGCGCGAAGAATTATTGGGCGAAGTTTGGGGCTATAACGCGGGCATCAGCACCCATACGCTTGAAACTCACGTGTATCGGTTGCGTCAAAAAATGGAAACCGATCCCTCAGAGGTGAAAATTCTGGTCACCGAGCCGGGCGGGTATCGTTTAAGACCAGAAGGTTAAAGGTTAATCCGCATTTTTCGGTTTAAGCGATTTGTTTTCGACCTTGAAGGTGTCTTTTTTAAACGTAACACCGAATTCAGGACCCAACAGCGATACCGTTGTGGTGATGCCTTGGGCATCTAAAACGCTCCATTGCTTTAACGCCAGCGGTTTATCGGCAAACACCAAGGTTAAAGCGCCTTCGGCCGGATCAGCATTGCGTTGCAAGGAAATTCGGATGACGCCGGCTTCGTCCACATAATCGGAAATTAACAAATCATCGGCAAAAAAATCAACCGTTTCGCCAATGAACATGGATGCGGGCACCGAACTTAATAAAGTGTAGCTGCGTTGATCGAGCTGTTTGTCTTTGTACATCATCCAAAACCCACCAGATACCAACAAAATGGGGCTGGGGGGATCATATTCAATGCGCATAAGACCGGGGCGTTGCATGGAAAATTGGCCCTGCGTAAAATCCCCAAGGCTGGTGATTTGCAAGAAACGAGCGCGCATGCTTGAAATCGCATTCAGGTAGGTCTGGATGGATTTAAGCTTTTGCGTTTGTTGTGCATCAAGCCCGATGATATCTTTTGCCTCGGCGGTTTTGGGCAAGGTCAAGGCGGCGATGATAAAAATGCTGGCGATGGTAATGAGCCCAACGACAATGCGCTTTAACGGAAAAGGGCTGTTGGGGATGCCTTGAACGGCTGGTTCTTCACTCATAGTCTGGCCTTTTTATTCATTCTTAAGAAGCCCTGCTGACATCGCCAACCAACACTTCACGTTTGCCAACCCTGTTTGCTTTACTGACCACGCCTTCGACTTCCATGCGTTCAATAACGCGCGCGGCACGGTTATAGCCGATTTGCAAATGCCGTTGGATGAAACTGGTCGAAGCCTTGCCTTCGCGGGCAATCAGCGCGACTGCTTCGTCATATAGCGCATCATCCTTGTTTCCGCCACCCGCAATTGATGCCCCACTTGAATCCTTTGGCGAGACATCGACTGTGACGGCCTCAACGTACTGTGGTGTGCCTTGGCTTTTGAGGAACTTCACAATGTCTTCGACTTCGTCGTCCGATACAAACGGAGCATGAGCCCGGGTGATGCGACCGCCCCCCGCCATATACAACAAATCCCCCATGCCCAACAATTGCTCGGCGCCTTGTTCGCCCAAGATGGTCCGGGAATCAATTTTTGACGTCACTTGATAACTCATGCGCGTGGGGAAATTGGCTTTGATGGTGCCGGTAATAACGTCAACGGATGGACGTTGGGTGGCCATGACCAAATGAATGCCAGCGGCGCGCGCCATTTGCGCCAAACGTTGGATAGAAGCTTCGACATCCTTGCCGGCTTGCAACATTAAATCGGCCATTTCATCGACAATAACGACGATCAAAGGCAAGGCTTCCATAGACAATTCAACGTCTTCGAATATAGGTTTGCCTTCGGTATCAAATCCGGTTTGAACGTGACGAGACAACACTTCGCCCTTTTTATTGGCATCGGCCAAGCGTTGATTATAACCCGTGATGTTGCGCACGCCCAATTGGCTCATCAACCGATAACGGTCTTCCATTTCATGCACGGCCCATTTCAAAGCGACAACCGCTTTTCCGGCTTCCGTGACGACGGGGCTTAACAAATGCGGAATGCCGTCATAAACGCTGAGTTCCAACATTTTAGGGTCCACCATGATAAAGCGACATTGGGCCGGAGTATATTGATACAAAAGCGAACAAATCATGGCATTCACGCCAACGGATTTGCCCGATCCGGTGGTGCCCGAGATCAACAAATGGGGCATGCGGGCCAAATCGACGATCATGGGCAAACCGCCAATGTCCTTGCCCAGCGCCAAATTCAAAGTTCCCTTGGCTTTTTCAAAATCTTGCGAAGAGAGCAATTCGCGAAGATGAACCATTTCCCGGGTTTGGTTGGGCATTTCGATGCCGATCACGGATCGTCCCGGTACGGTGGCGATGCGCACGCTGATGGCGGACATGGATCTGGCAATATCGTTAGATAAACCGATGACGCGCGATGTTTTTGTGCCCGCCGCAGGCTCAAGCTCATACAGTGTGACCACCGGGCCGGGGCGCACCTTGACGATTTCGCCATGGACGCCAAAGTCTTCCAGCACGCCGGACAACATAATCGCATTTTATTCCAAGGCGGCCTTGGTCATGCCTTTGTTTGCTTTGGGGTCGGGTGTGGCCAGCAAATCGAGGGGCGGCAATTGAAAGTCTTCGCCCGCGTCATTTAAATCAAACTTGCCTTGCCGTTGAGCCGTGGCCTTGCGCCCCGTCTTCAAGGTTTTAGAATTGTCGACAACCAAACCCTTGGTTTTGGGTTTTGGGTTGGCGGTGGTTTTTTTGGGGCTGCGCCGTTTTTTCTTGGCAACGACCAGATCATCATCATCCTTTGAAAGCGGGCGCACGTGACCCAATAAGGCGAGCACGGCTTCACCAACTTTTCGATTGAGACGTATCCCGGCCCGCGCAAGGGCCTGCCAATCTTCATTGGGTAAGCCCAACGAAAACACAAAAGCGGCCAATCCCGGCACGGCCAAGACTCCGCCGATGGAAAGCGCGGTTATATAAGGAATCGCCAAATCAAGATTGACAACGGTTTGCCCGATGCGATCCATCAACACTTGTCCTGTGACGCCGCCCAAGCCAACATTCAAGGGCCATGCGGCAAACGGAGGCAACAAAGTGATCACCGCGCTGAGGGTCATAAGGGCCACAAGGGCCAACACCACCCGCAGCCAAAGTTGCGGAACGCCGCGTTTGCGCACCAACAAAACGCCCCAAGCCAGCAGGCTCATACCGGGCAAAAGAGCAGCAAGACCAAAGCTTTGCACCATAAGGTCAGCCACCATGGCGCCGGTTTGACCCAATACATTGAGGGCCGGGCTATCCGTAGCAGAATTCATGGAAGGGTCAGCGGGGTTATAGGTGGCAAGCGCGGCGAGGTAACCCACGCTCAAGACGCAAAAAATCAGCCCGGAGAGCTCGCTCATCCGGCGGGCAAAAAAGGCTGAACTCCCTTGTGGTAAAAGAGGTCCAGAACCAAGCTTTTGGGCAAGCCATGTCATAGCTCAGTTGTACACTTAAGGACTTACCAAGTCCTTAAGAGCATCCCAAAACGGGTGATTGTTCAGCCAAAATTCTGGCTTAGGCCTGAAGGTCTTCTTCGGGGTATGCACTGATATTATGCAAGGACAAGTCCGCGCCGCGATATTCATCTTCGGGTATTAGGCGGATGCCGATCGTGGCTTTAAGCGCCCCATAAATCAGAAAACCCGAAATTGTGGCGATGACCACGCCCGTTAACGACCCAATCAATTGTGCCGTGAATGTAACGCCGCCGAGGCCTCCAAAGGATTTTAAGCCAAATATGCCCGCAGCTATGCCGCCCCAAAGACCACACATGCCGTGCAAGGGCCATACCCCCAAAACGTCATCAATTTTCCATTTTATTTGGCACAAGTTAAAGAACCAAACAAACAAACCTCCGGCAACAACACCGACGGCCAAAGCTCCGATGGGGTGCATAATATCAGAACCCGCGCAAACCGCGACCAATCCAGCCAAGGCACCGTTGTGAATAAAGCCCGGGTCTTGTTTGCCCGCAACCAAAGCCGCCAAAATACCGCCGGCCAAAGCCATCAGTGGATTAATGGCCACCAGACCCGTGACACCCTCGACGGATTGAGCACTCATGACGTTAAATCCAAACCAGCCCACCACTAAAATCCAAGAGCCCAAGGCCAGGAAGGGAATATTTGAGGGGGGGATGCCAATAATACGGCCGTCTTTTTTATAGCGTCCAAGGCGCGCGCCCAACATGACCACGGCGCCGAGGGCCAACCACCCGCCCATGGCATGAACCACAATTGACCCGGCAAAATCATGAAAGGGAGCCCCGGCAAAATCTGTGAGCCAGGCTTGATAGCCAAAACGATCGCCCCAAATCATGCCTTCGAACATGGGGTATACAACGGCCACCAAAAAAGCCGTGGCGATCAATTGCGGCCAAAATTTAAATCGTTCCGCTATGCCACCGGAAATAATGGCCGGGATCGCGGCGGCAAAGGTCAAAAGGAAAAAGAACTTTACCAAATCAAAACCGTTTTTGGCAAAGCTTACCCCGTCAACGGCCGTGGAACCCGTGATCACCGAAGCACTGGCAAAAAATTGAACGCCGTAAGCGACCCAATAGCCGATAAAAAAATAGGCAAGGGTCGAAACCGCAAAATCGGTGATGATTTTAACCAAAGCATTAACTTGGTTTTTGCGCCGCACCGTGCCGACCTCTAAAAAAGCAAATCCCGCATGCATGGCCAAAACCATGGTGGCCCCCATGAGAACAAAAAAGACATCCATTCCGGCTTGCATCGTTGATTTCCTTTAAAGTTGGTGGGTTTCGTGTGCGCTGCACTTCATAAACCATGCCAAATTTTGGAATTTTCTTAACCTATTGTTTTATATGTATTTTTTAGGGCGTGTCTGAAAAGAGAAAAGAATCGAAAACTTTGAAGCTGGGCAGGTAAAGGGCATTTGCCTAAAATAAAGGCAAAACAAGGCCGAGGGGAAAAGTCCCTCGGCCTTGTTTCGGTGGTTTCGAAACGCTCGTTATATAAATCTACAAAGCGTGTGGCTCTATAGAGTGTGTGCGCCGCGTCCAAACTCTGGGTAGGCTTCCAAGCCAAGCTCGGCTTTATCAAGCCCCAGAATTTCATCTTCTTCGTCAACCCGAATACCCACGGTCATTTTGAGTATCAGCCAAGTGATCGTAGAGGCGACGATGACGAACCCGCCAATGGACAGAACGCCGATCAATTGAGTGCTAAAGCTTGTATCGGGATTGGTCAGCGGAACCGCCATGGTGCCCCAGATACCACAGAACAGGTGAGCTGGAATTGCGCCCACCACATCGTCGATTTTAAGCTTGTCCAAAAGAGGCACGGCAAAGACGACAAT
The DNA here is from genome assembly GCA_016763895.1 of Magnetovibrio sp. GTDB lineage: Bacteria > Pseudomonadota > Alphaproteobacteria > Rhodospirillales > Magnetovibrionaceae > JANLGW01. Next base: position 10,344 of record JAESSV010000129.1, read on the forward strand.
CGCACCACCCATGGCACCAATCAAAATGGCAGACCCCAGCGTGGGTGTATCGGGTCCCGCCGTGATAGAAACCAAGCCACCGATGGCTCCGTTAAGCGCCATAGACAGATCGACTTTTTTGTACAGCAATTGGGTCAAGATCACGGCCATGACCACACCGCCTGCTGCGGCCATATTGGTGTTGGCAAACACATTCGCCATTGTAACGGCGTTTGCGGCTGAATCCAAAGCCAACACAGAACCGCCATTGAAACCAAACCAACCGAGCCAAAGAATAAAGGTTCCGACCGTTGCCAAAGGCATGTTTGCCCCGGGGATAGGTTGAACCGCGCCGGTTGATGAATATTTGCCTTTACGTGCGCCAAGGATGATCGCGCCGGTTAAAGCGGCCCAACCGCCAACCGAGTGAACGATGCTTGAGCCTGCAAAATCAGCAAAGCCCATTTCCGTTAACCAGCCACCGCCCCATGTCCAAGCGCCTTCGATGGGATAGATGAAAGACGTCAACACCACAACAAAGATCAAGAAAGGCCACAGTTTAATGCGTTCTGCGACGGTACCCGAAACAATGGAAGCCGCCGTTGCGACAAACACCATTTGGAAGAACCAATCTGATGTAGCAGAATAACCGGCTTCAAAATTTGGTCCGGTTTCTGCAAGAGCCTTGGCATCATCGGCTGCCCAAGGCAGGATCGAGCCAATGTAGCCGGTCACGTCCATATACATAAGGTTATAACCAATGGCGTAAAAGGTGATGCCGGCTATGGCATACAAGGTGATATTTTTAAGACAGATGGTCGCCGTATTTTTAGACCGCACCAGACCCGCTTCCAACATGGCAAAACCCGCCGCCATAAACATAACCAACGCACCATTGATCAGGAAAGAAAATGTGTTGAGGATATAAGCCGTTTCCGCAGAAACTTCTGCAAAGGCCGGGGTCGCCAACATCGTAAGTGATGCGGTCAGCCCCAAAATTAAAGTTTTTTTAGACATTGAAGTTCTCCTTAAAGGGCTTGTGCGTCTGTTTCGCCGGTGCGAATACGCAGGGTTTTTTCCAAATCCATGACAAAGATTTTTCCATCGCCGATTTTTCCAGAGCCAGCCGCAGTTGAAATGGCTTCAACGCACCGTTCAACTTGATCCGCATTCAGGGCAATTTCGATTTTGACCTTGGGCAAAAAATGAACTTCATATTCGGCGCCACGGTAAATTTCCGATTGCCCTTTCTGACGTCCATAACCTTTGACTTCAGTGACGGTCATGCCTTCGATGCCAAGCCCAGTGAGAGCTTCGCGCACCTCATCGAGCTTGAATGGCTTAATGATGGCCATAATGAATTTCATAATGTGCTTCCTTTTTTTACGTTTATCTCAAGCCAATAGGCTTAGGGCTAGCACTTCAAGACCCGTGCCAACTCTTAAAAAGGATTGTTAATCGCTTAATATCAAAGTATTAGATGATTTATGATTGGACCATGTCCCCGCAATCTTGTGCTGAATTGCCTAATTAAGTTGCACTAATTACCATTTGCTTATAATTTAAGCAATTTAGGGGTGGGGTGGACAAAAGACCAAAAGACGTAAATTTTAAAGACACACCCTAGAATTTGCCTTGGACCTTCGGTATTATTTTTTATGACCTTAGCAAAAAAGACTTCCTCAGCTGCTCAAGAGCTTTCCGTTGATGTTTTGATCATTGGCGGTGGCCTTGCGGGTGGGACCTTGTCATTGGCCTTGGCACAAAATGGCTTTGACGTGGTTACCGTGGACAAAGACGATACCAAAGCTTGGGTCGATCGGGGCTTTGACGGTCGGGCCTCGGCGATTGCCTTGTCCAGCCAACGGGTTCTTGAACGTGTTGGCCTTTGGGACATTCTTAAGTCTGAAACCGCACCCATCAAAGAAATTCGGGTTGCCGATGGGCATTCCCCCTTGTTTTTACACTACGACCACGAACAGCTGGGCACGGACCCGTTTGGGTTTATGATGGAAAACAGATCCCTGCGCACCGCCTTGAATACTTTGGTGCCCAAAACCAAAGGCCTGCATTATTTTGCCCCAAACACGGTGGTGGAATTGGATCGCAGCGCGGTCGGTGTACAGGCGAAGCTTGATGATGGCACCAATATAAAAGCGCGTTTGGTGGTGGCTTGCGATGGGCGGGGCTCAAAGACCCGCGAAGATGCCGGCATCCGGCTGACCAAGTGGGATTATAAACAAGCCGGCATCGTGTGCACGGTTGAACA
>JAESSV010000130.1 GCA_016763895.1 Magnetovibrio sp.
CGCTAAGATTAACAGTGTCAGTATAATAGTTCCAATGAAGGCTAGGGTATAACCAGCAAGAACGTAGGAAGTTTTTGGTGACTGCAGTCCAAACTTCGCGATGTGGAAAAAATTGAAAAGAAACATTACAACTCCAAAAGCTGCAATGAGAATATAGATCACTAAAAAGTATATTGCGGATCGGCGCACCTCTAAACTTATTAAAAAATCTGGAAAAATTGGCTGTTCCTGGGTAAAAAATAATTTTTGGATCCCACAATAGGCGGCACCCACAAGATACATATGCACCAAATAAAAGACTAATGCAGACAGGGATGGAATCGGGATTTGTAGCGCTTCTGTCACCTGAAAAAATTGATTTGACGAAAGGCCAAACGAAATATTCAAATATTGAAAACCAGCATCAAACAGCATGGGCACGGATACAATCAACAAAATAGCCCGATAATTTTGACGCACAAAACTCAAGCTATCTTTCAACAACGACCACGACGTGAAACGAGAAAGAGACGTCTTATTACCCATATTAAACCCGCTTTATCCCTATCAAACCCGCGTTAGCCCAATCAAACCTTCTGTTAACTCAAAAGAAACCGCCGCCGGGCTTATGCTTTAGAATCTTTCGCGCGTTCTTTTTTGATGGCCTTATATGCAGTGGCATACATGGCGGTGACAATGGCAAAATAGACCCAGCCAGCGACTTGGATGAGGACATCCTTCAAACCAAACGAAGCTGTGTCCGGGACAAAGCTTAGCGCAAACATCAAAACACCAAATGTGATCGCCACAAGGCAAAATGCCGCAAACAATGTCATAGCATAGCCTGAGCCAAACTCTAAAGCGTCATCGAGGCGATCTTTTAAGGACCCTTCAATGTCCAAGGCAACCGTCGGCAACGCAAATAACAAGCGGATATAAACATCAAGCGCCAAAAAGCTTGCCGCCAAAAAGACAAAGCCAAAGACCGCCATCATGACCCGCCACCAAATATATTCTGGATAATTGTCCATAGCCCAAACAGCGGCGTACATCAAAGCCAAGGGCAACGCCATAGCGAACAAAACCCTGCCCATGATCGCCACATTACACAGCCAGGCATTGCGTTCGCGCCGGGCGAATTTAAAGCCCGGAAATGCAGGCTTTTCGGACAACAACAAGGACCTATGGATCGCGATAATGACGCTGCTGCTGAGCCATAATTTAAGCAAAAAGTCCAGCCCCTGTAAAATCACGAAAGGCGTGGTTTCAAATACATGTAGTCGTCCATAAGCCACCGCAACACTGACCAGGATCGGCAACCATAAAATCAGCACCATCGCGACTATATTGGTGAAAACCCCTTCAAACCCAGCCTTGGCCAAGGATCTGAACGATAAGACAAAGGCGCCTTTGGTGTGGTTTTTTTCTTTGGGCTTTTTGTCTTTAAATAACTTAACTTCGCGAACGGTTCTTGTGGGACGGGGCATACTCTAATCCTTTCACCTAACTGAGCTCTTCGACAATCAAACGCACGGCTTCAGTGGGGTCTTTGTGGCCCGTGATGGGACGACCGATGACCAAATAGTCGGCCCCCAGATCTATGGCATCTTTCGGTGTGACAACACGGCGTTGGTCGTCTGCGCTGGCCCACGTCGGGCGGATGCCGGGAACCACCAATTTAAAATTTTGACCAATCACCTCTCTAAGAGCAACAACTTCTTTGGCGGAACAGACCACACCGTCTAAACCGCTAGACTTAGCAAGGCGGCCCAAACGAAGAACCTGATCCAGAGGTTCAACGTTAACACCAACTTCTTGAAGATCGCTTTGAGCCATCGACGTTAAAACGGTGACGCCAAGCACAACCGGGCGCCGGCCTGTGACGGCCTCATTCGCGGCTTCGCTCGCCGCGATCATCATGCGGCTGCCCCCGCTTGCATGCACGTTCACCATAAAGGGGTTCAAAGCCAACGACGCACGAATGGCGCTGGCGACCGTGTTGGGAATATCGTGAAATTTTAAATCCAAAAACAAGGGCATGCCGCATTCGGTGATGCGGTGCACGCCATCGGGACCATTGGCGGTAAAAAATTCCTTACCAACTTTAACCCCGCCGACGGACCCCTTTAGGCCGTTCGCAAGTTCAACCGCACGCCCCACATCGGTGGTATCAAGGGCCACAAAAATACGGTCCCAAGGATTAAGGTTTTCGACCATCGGATCAGCCTGAGCGCCTTTGAGGAGGCAGGGTTTCTTGAATGACCTTAAGTTCGGTCTTGGGCGCTTCCACAGCTGCACTTTTTAAAATTTTAAGTTCATTTTCCAAAGTCTTAACTTTTTCGGCTTCTGTTTTCAAGGCCCGCCTGGCGACTTCACCGTCATAAACTTGGCCCCGCAAAGACGAGCGCACGCGGCCTTGCCCCATCCACGCGACCACACCGCCCAACAAAGCGCCAGCGATCAAAGCGGCAAACAGGCCTAAATAAATGGGGAACTCAATCTCTATGCCAAAGGGCCAAAGATTTAAATTCATAGGGTGTTTATTGTTGAGCGCAAACGTGACCACGAACACCAAAATTGGTACCATGATCAACCAAGAAACCCAGGAAAATATGCGACGCACGAAGGCAATACTCACGTCTGAGGGTTACACCAAATGCTGACAAAGCAAATGCATAAGCCCGTGTCTAAAATCAACCGTTCGCATTCAGCTTTTCACGCAGCTGCTTACCGGTTTTAAAGTACGGAATGTACTTTGCAGGAACGTCAACGGCTTCACCCGTGCGAGGGTTACGCCCTGTACGGGCCCCTCGTTCTTTTACAGAAAAAGCACCAAAGCCACGCAATTCGACGCGGTCTCCGTCGGCCAATGCACCCGTAATTTCATCAAAAATAGTTGTAACGATCCGCTCGACATCGCGTAAATAAAGATGTGGATTGGCTTCCGCCAGCTTTTCGATCAGTTCAGATTTTGTCATTCTCAATCACCTTTTAAGAAAAATCAGCAAAAAATCGCATATTTAAGCCAAAACTCGAATATTTCAGCCTTCTGGGACGGTTATTACCTTACAGGGTGCCAAACCGCGAGCAACCCGTCAAGTGTAAGTCGGTCCCCCGCGACTGCTTTTGTTGCGGCTCCCATTAATCTTTGGACAATATTGCCCGCAGGGTACTTTGGTTTAGCATCCAAAATAGGGAGGTCTTTCACCAAGCCTTTTTCACTTTCCATCCACGAAACGGCTTCTTTTTCACCACCGATGGCATCGACAAGGCCATTTTTAACCGCTTGGCGACCTGTAAAAATACGCCCATCGGCCAAGACCAGAACTTGTTTGCGGCTAAGATTGCGGCGATCCACCACCATGTCGACGAACATATCGTACATATCCATAACCACCGATTTAATGGCGGCGCGGCCCTCGGCTGTGAACGGTTCCATGGGGTTGGGTTGTGCTTTTAAGGGCGCACTTTTGACCAATTCAGATTTAACGCCAATTTTCTTCAACAAACCTGTGACTTCGGTCGATTCAAACAAGACCCCAATCGACCCTGTCAAGGTGCCTTCGCGGGCAAAAA
>JAESSV010000131.1 GCA_016763895.1 Magnetovibrio sp.
AGATCGACTTTTGGCCTAAATTGCGTTCAAAGATCTCCCCGTAATTTCCGACTTGTAAAATCACCCGATACGCCCATTCATCATCCAGACCAAAGCCCTTGCCAATTCCTTTGTCCACCCCCAACAAGCGACGAATTTCGGGAACCGTCGACGTGGCTTTCATGTCTTTGACATTGGCTTGGGTAAGGCCCAATTCTTCTGCGGAAATGGTTACAAAGGTAACCCAGGCGACCAAATCACGCCAAGCGAAATCATCTTGGCGAACCGCCGGCGCCAAGGGTTCTTTGCTGATCACTTCGGGAAACACCACAAAATCAGAAGACCCCTTTAAGCGTTTGGCATGAATGCCAACCAAAGACGTGCGATCATGAATGGCCATATCGCAACGCCCCCCAAAGAACGCCCGCCACAGGCCATCTATGGTTCGTATTTTCACGATTTCCCATTGAGCACCCGTTTTAGAAATAAAGTCTTGAAGATGGAGCAGTGATGTAGAGGTGGTGCCGATTGAACAAACTTTTAGGCCTTTTTTAAGCACCGCTTCTTTTAAGGTTTTAAGGCCCAGATTGCCATACGCGATAAAGCCTTGCCCATCATAAAAGTTCACCCCCGGAAATTCGATCTTAGCTTGGGAGTCCCGGCTGAGCGTCCATGTTGATCCGGCGTGCAAAACGTCGACATCGCCCCCGACCAAGGCGTCAAGCCAATAGCTTGCCAGTTGCACAGCTCGGGCATCCTTCAGGGTCGCAGCGGCCAAGGCTCGGCAAAAATCAACATTGAACCCAGTCCATTTGCCATTTTCTTCATGGACCGAAAAGCCCGGCATTCGATCCGTCACACCACAGTTTAAATATCCGCGCTTTTGTACGGCTGCCAATGTTGAAACAGGCTCGGCCAAGGCTGAGCTTGAAAAAAAGCCTGAACTTGAAAAGACTGCCCCCAAAATTATGATGAATAATGTGGCTGTCGTAATGGTCGAATGCAGAAGTTGTTTCACGTTATGTCCTCACCCCAATATCCTTATCCTTTATTTGGATCAATTTGATATTCGAATTATTTTATTTTTCCGATAAAGTGATAGTATCGTTTCTCTTCTGGAGTTCAAGGATGAAACTCAATGAACGTGGCTAAAAGTCTAAATGACGATATATTACCAAAGCTCAAACGCTCGACCTTGAGGCCTCAGTCTGCGATTTCAAGCAAGTTGTTTGTGGCCTTGGGGTTCATTGCGATCACAACAATTTTTGCTGGCACCGTATCTATTTTTGCGCTTCAAAGATTTCAAGAAAATTTCAACACTTTGATTGACAAGAATCTGCCCACGCTGGCCGATACGGCTCGCATCAACCAATTGTCCGCAACGGTTGCCGATCGCGGAGCGGCTTTGATTATTTCGCCCAACACGTGGACCCGCACCACAATCGTCGGTCAAGTTGATGATGACGTGGAATGGCTGGAAGAAGTTTTAAACCGCATCCCGGAAAAAGCGCTCTCTGCTAACCGCAGGTCTGAACTTTTTGATCTCAAGTCAACCTTGCTTGAAACTTACAAAAACCTCAACGTCTTAACGGAAAATCGCATTAAAGACGTCAGCCGGCTTGTGGAAATCAAACAACATATGGTGCAAATCCAAAAAGATCTGGTTTTGGCGCAGTCTCATGTGACCGTGGCCCAAGCGGGAAGTTCTCAAGGGGGCCTGATCAGAAAATGGCACATGACCATTCATGACATTATCTTCAAGCTTATGCAGGGGCTTGATGAAAAACATACCTTTCCGCTGCAACGCTTAAAAATTGACTTGGATATACGCATCGATGATGTCCATGCTCAAATTTCGAAACTGCCCCTGTCTTTGCAAAGAAAAGCCAGCACCCGATTGGCCCGCATCAATGCCATTACATTGGGTCCAAACGGTCTTTTTGCCGTCAAAAAACATTTGCTCGAAACCATAAACAAAGTGCAAGCCACCCTGGCAGGAGCCCGAACAACCGCAGAGCGTTTTGTTATCGCGTCAAAGCTAGCGACCCGCGATGTGCAACAATCCATTGCTGAAATCAACACAAAAACCCGTGAATCTATGAGCTTAACCCTTAAGTTCATGGTTGGCTTTATTCTGATTTCAGCGATCATCGCGATCACGACATTTTTGTATGTCAGCCGCACCGTCCTGTTGCGGCTGAGCAATCTGCGCATATCCATGTTGGCCCATGCCGACGGCTCGGTGCAAAAAATAGACACATCGGGCGGTGATGAAATCACCGACATGGCAAAATCCTTGCAATACCTTGTCGACACCTTGCACACGCGAGAAACCGGCCTGTTTGACGCCGTCAAAGAAGCCGAACATGCGTCAAAGGCTAAGACCCGTTTTCTGGCCGCCGCCAGCCATGATCTCAGACAACCGTTGCAAGCCCTCAATTTGTTTGTTTATGCCTTGGAAAGTCGGGAACAAGACCCCGACAAGCTTGAAATTATCGAACTGATCCGCAACTCTCTGGATTCCCTTAAAGAGCTTCTCAACACCTTGCTGGACATTTCTAAATTAGAAGCGGGGGTTGTCCAAGCAACATTGAAGGACTTTGCCGCCAACGATATTATCAAAAGAATTCGCCATGAAATGACCGATGTGGCATGGGCGAAAGACATTGAACTTCGCACCGTTGAAACCACCGCCTATATCCATAGTGATCCCTCTTTGCTGGGGACCGTGGTGCGAAATTTGCTCGACAACGCGATTAAGTACACGGAAGTCGGCAAGGTTCTCATTGGGTGCCGCGTCCGTGGATCTTATTTACGTTTCGAAGTATGGGACACCGGGCCCGGCTTTCTTGACCACCAGAAAGAGCTCATTTTTCAAGATTTCTATCAAATCGACAACGCGGCAAGAAAAAGAACTCATGGTTTAGGCCTGGGCCTTTCCATCGTCAAACGAACCACCGAACTTTTAGACTGTACCTTGGGCTGTCGATCCGTGATGGACAAAGGCTCAATGTTTTGGGTTGACGTTCCTTTGTCCAACACATCCAAACAAGACCTTGAACGCCAAGACCAAGCCGTGCTGATGGTGGAACACAACATGATGCATGGCAACGCCCATATCGTTATTTTCGAAGATGACGATCAAGTTTTGCTGGGGCTAAAATCTGTTTTAGAAAATCATCATTATACAACGCTCTGCTTTTCATCAGCCCAACGCCATTTGATCCAAAAGGCCCTCAAAGATCAACAGCTCAAACCTGACCTGATCATCGCTGATTATCGATTAGAAGGACAGGTCACGGGGGTCGAAGCCATTTCAATTTTGCAAAACCTTGTGGGCAAGGACATACCCGGCATCATCATCACGGGCGACACCGCGCCAGAACGTCTTAGGGAAGCCAAAAAGAGCGGGTTTCCGATCCTGCACAAGCCCATTCGCCCAGAAGAATTGCTGGAGATGGTCCATCATAAATTGTCAAAAGGACCGGCTCCGCAGAACGCGGATGACACAAAAACCCTCTAAAATTTAGAAAAGAGTTACGAAAACGATGCGATCACACGCGGAATGATGCCCAAGCGCATCGCTGAATATGCGGCTTCGGTACGATTTGTCGCATCCAGGGCCCCAATCACAGCAGAGATATGAACGCGCACCGTATTTTCCGAAATGTCCAAGTCCCTGGCGATCTCTTTGTTGGAACTGCCCTTTGCCATCAAACGCAAAACTTCCATTTGGCGCTGTGTCAAATTTGGTAAATTATGGTTGGGATCCCCATGTTGAGGTTCACAATATCCCGGAGGCAAACAAACCCCTCCGGACAGAACCAGCCGCAAGGAATTCACCATCACTTCACCGGATGCAGACTTGGGAATAAAACCACGTGCCCCCAACGCCATCGCCCGAGACACCATAGATTGATCTTCCAGCGCCGACAAAATAACCACAGGCAAAGCCGCATTTTTCGAATTGATGCTTTTCATGGCTTCCAAGCCATTGCCTTCGGGCAAGTCTAAATCCATCAAGACCAAATCAATATCTGGATTCACGCTGGCAACTTCAATCGCCTCACGCCCGGACCCGGCTTCAAGAAGCTCAACATCTTCGTTCATCTGCTTTAAAACAAGTACAAGTCCTGCACGGACAAGCTTGTGATCATCTGCCAAAAGAATTTTCATTTGGTTACCATTTCTACGTTACGCATACGATACGGCTCATAAAATCAACTATTGGGTTATATTATTTGGCCATATCTCTTTGAAATTAACATGCTTTCGTGTTGGGAATACAGCATCTTTTTATTATTTTCGCTGAAAAAATAACCAACCCGGAAGAATACTCCAAGAGGACCAAGAGTATTATGATACAAATAAACTAACACAACTTATCCAAATATAGTATTGTTAAGAGCAAATATTAACAAACTAATTTTACTTTAATTAAAGTCGGGGCGCACACACGACCCAAGAGAGACTCTCAAAGCGAGAATACAATGCAGTCTTCGAGCTCCCTTGCCGTGAATGGCTTGGACAAAAATGCCGTTGCTCCGCTGTTCAACGCCACCTCTTGCGTGTCGATGCCTTTGCCCCCTCCTGACATAAGAATGACCTTGATATCGGGCCATTTTCTTTTCAAATCAGCGGTTGTTTCAAGACCATCTTTTTGAGGCATGATGAGGTCCGTTATAACCAGTTCAAAGGTTTTTTCCTGACACTTTTCAATCCCTTCTTCTCCATTGCACGCAAATTCGACATCGTGTCCCATTGATTGCAAAGCAACCATCAACGCAAAGCGGACGGCTTCATCATCCTCGATCACCAGAATTTTTACCATCACCTTACCTTTCTTTATGTTTCAAATCATGCACGAAAGATGTGCTTGAAATGGGTAAAAATACATTGAACACACTGCCTTCATTCAACGTGCTCGTTACTTTCAACACGCCGCCATGGCGCATGGAAATTCCATTGACCATGGACAAGCCAAGCCCGGTCCCCCGCCCCAAGCCCTTGGTTGTAAAAAATGGATCAAAAATTTGCGACATAATTTTAGAATCAATGCCGCTGCCATTATCGCTGACGCTTATTTTGGCATAATGATCATGCACCAAATCGCTGCTGCTATCACAATCAACGTCTTGGCGATCCACCTGACTTAAACAGACCGTAATTTGGCCGGATTTTTCACCGATGGCATCTACGGCATTGGACGTGATGTTCAACAACATCGCTTCAATTTGTGACGCATCTCCGATGATTTGCCCCGTTTGTTGATCTAAATTCACGTCCAAGCGAATGGTTGAGGGCACGGATGATTCAAACAGCGCAAGCGAGGTGTGAAGCAAACGGCAAATGTCGAAAGATTCCATATTCGGTTCATCTTGACGAGAATACAGCAAGATCTGATTGCACAGCGCCCGACCGCGACGGCTAACATCCAGAAACAATTGCATGCGCCCATGGATCGGAGAATTTTCGGGCATTTCGTTCAGGGTAACTTCGCTCAACAATAAAATAGGTTGGAAAATGTTGTTAAACGAGTGCGCGACGCCCCCGGCCAAGTTGCCCAAAGCCAGCATTTTTTGAGTATGACGTTTTTCCAGTTCGGCTTGTTTGTATTCCGTAATATCCGTGATGGCGCCCTGATAGCCCATAAACTGTCCATGTTCATCGAAAAAAGGCAGGCCAGACGCTTGAAGAAAAATGGTTTCGCTGTCCGTAACCTTTACAGAAAATTCAAATTGCCGATAGGCGGTGCGGCTGACAAGGCATTCCTTAAATCTTTTATAGGCATCCTCTTCAACACTCACTTCCGGCAAATGCAAGAAATGGAAGATGGATAAGTCCTCAATAAAATTGATATAAGATAAACTTCGCGCCACTTCTAAGAAGTGCGGTGACATCTTAACGATGTGAAATTCTTTGTTCAATTCCCAGAACCAGTCGGAGGCCACCTCAAACAAGTTGAGCAATCGCCGTTCGCTGGTCCGTAGATTTTGATTCACAAAGGCAAGCTCTTGCGTCCGTTCAGACACCAATTCTTGTAAGTTTTCTTCCCGCTCTCCCAGTTGTTCAACAAACAATCCTAATGCTTCTCCCATATCGGTGATTTCATTATGACCCGAACATGGAATTTCTCCGCTTTTTTCGCCCTCAACAACTTTGCGCATGGCCCGTTGAATAGCGACCACCCGGCGGCTCACATTCTGGTCCAAATAAAGCCCAACCAAAATCGCAAACAAGACTGCGACCAAAGAATAAACGGCCATGATCCAAATTTGCTTGCGAATTTGGATCATGGTATCGGTCAACAACACTTTGATTTCATTTGAAATAAAAGCGGCCAGTTCGGCCATCGAATCGGTCATCCGTTCGGCATCACGTTTATGCACATTCAACAACCGTTCGACGTTTTGAACCAAAACATTATCTTGCGAAGATCCAATCATGAAGGGATGCCCGTCGCGTTGGGCCAAGGCGTCAACAGCAGCCGTCAAATCTTGATAGCTTTTTCGCAAAGCAACTTTGTTTTTTTCAATTCTTTTTAACTTAGTGGAATCAAAGCCTTTATCTGCGAGCACCTTCAGTTGACGTTCCAGCCATTCAAACTGATCGTCAATACGATTTACAAAAGCGATACGTGCCCATTTATCATTGGTTAAGACAACTCCAGAAGCCCCCTTGGCGATGCTTTCTCCGTGGCGAGCCACTTCATAGGCCGCGATCAGGACCGGGAAGTTTTCGGTTTGTAATTGCGCCAGCCGTTTTTCATGCTGAAGTAAAATGCTGACGTCCCAAAGACTCGAGAACGATCCCGCTAACGCCAAGAAAAAAAACGCTCCAATCAGACGGAGTCTGATGCTAATTCGCTTCTTCTCCATTTCAGAACCATCCTCAAAATCAACAATGATGTCACTCTATTTTTAATTGTGCCCTTCGTTGCAACAATTTGCAAATGTTACTCCTTAAATCTATGATATTTATTGCACATTATTTAAGAGAGATACCATATGCCTGTAACCGTAATAGGGTTCGTTCGTTTTCTGACCCTCCTCACCTTATTTGTAAACGTCCTTTTGTTGAGCTCTACGCACCAAGCGTTGGCGAATGCGACACTTGACAAGGTCATCTTGCGCCAGCACCTTTTGTGCAGCACAGCGGGGCAGCTGTATGCCGGCCGTGACTATAAAAAAACAGGTGATATTTCTGGCTTTGACCGAGACTTCTGCCGGGCGATCGCCGCCGCCGTGTTAAAAAATTCTTCTGCTATTAAGTTCGTTTTTTTGGGGACCAGTAATCGCTTTCAGGCTCTTCAGGAAAAAGCCGTGGATGTCTTGATCAGCTCAACCACATGGACACTCACCCGCGACGCAAGCCTGGGCCTGCATTTCGCCGCCATAAATTTTTATGATGGTCAGGGCTTTGTGGCCCATAAAAGTTTTGGCATTCATCGTTTAGCCGATCTAAAAACCTTAAAAAAGAAGGCTACGGTTTGTGTGGAAAAAAACACCACCACCCAAATAAACGTCAAAAATTATATCAAGACTCATAACTTACCCATTGAAATTGTTGAGTTTAATGTCTTTGAAGAGCTCCGTTATGCCTTTGTTTCGAATCGTTGTGATTTTTTCACGGCGGACCAGTCGTTCTTGATCGAATTTCTCGTCTCTGAAACACCTTCCCCGGAAGATTATGTTATTTTGGAAGATATCATTTCCAAAGAACCCCTTTCCCTCGTCGTACGAGACGACGATGCCAACTGGTTCAACATCGTACGCTGGACCGTTTTTGCTTTGATCCAAGCCGAAGAACTGGGCATTTCATCCACGAATGCCGACACGCTTAAGCGGTCGGGGACTGTGGATCAGAAACGGCTTTTGGGAACCTTGCCGGGCGTCGGAAAACCGTTGGGGCTCGACGATGAATGGATCTATAGAATCATCAAATCCGTTGGAAATTACGGGGAAATTTTTGCCCGAAATTTTGGCGCCAAAACGCCCTATAATTTGAAGCGCGGGGCCAACCGTTTGTGGACCCAGGGTGGGCTTTTGTACGCCCCACCTTTTAATTAAGCTCACCTATTAATTTAAGATAACCGACACAAAAAGCTTGGTTTAACACCCATGATTGTGCGGGCAACACCCTGCACAGGGGTTTTTATGTGTTAAAACAGTCATGGACACCTCATTTGTGCTATGGAATAATCAGACGTAACGGAAAAGAACATCCAAATGTGTTCAGAAGAATATGTTCTGCAACACTTTGAAAATCGAATATATCGGGCCTCAATTAAAACCATAATTTTATGAACCCAGTCAAACGTGAAGGCTCTGCATCTGGATGCCTTGAACGTGGGCAACCATCCTGTTCGGTTGTTTTTGGCTGCTTTGAGGTAAGGGCTACAAATGCCACAGAGGTTATCATTGCGTAACCAAGTGTTTGTAATATAAAGAAGAAACTAGGGGTCGTCGTACTTAAGTTATGAATGAAATCGTCAAACGTTTGCTCAGGGAAAGATTTTGGGCAGGGGAGCTTCTCGCATCTGCTTTTCTGTCTAACATTCTGGCCTTGGCATCATCCTTATATGTGATGCAGGTCTTAAACCGGTATGTGTCCAACGGTGTAGATTCCACCTTGGTGACCTTAACCGTAGGGACAATGATTGCCATTGGTTTGGAATTTGGGTTTCGCAAATCCGTCATAACCTTGTGCGTGACATCAACAAAAAACCCAATGAAGAAATTGCGCTGGCTGTATTTTCGGTACTGACCCAAGCCCAAGTCTTTGCCATATCGCAACTGGATGCGTCCAAGCGACGCGAAATCATCAGCGGTGTGACAGAGGTCGAAAATGCTTATACGCCGTCCAACGTCAACACCATTTTAGATGTTCCGTTTTCCATCATTTTCTTGATCGTGCTCGCTATGTTCAGTTGGGCCTTGGCCTTTATTACTGTTTTGTTCATCGGCTTCATTATGTTTCACACCATGGTCAAGTCTTCGAACATTCGCGACACCACCCAAGACATGAAAAGCAGTGCGGCACAAACCGGATCCATTATTGAAACGGCCAATCGGGAAATCGAAACGGTGCGCGGGTTTAATGCAGCGCAATACCTCAAAGAAAAATGGCTGGAAAAATCGGACGACGTCACCGAACTGCGCGATAAAATTGGATCGAACCAGGGTTTGATTCAGACCGTGACCCAAAGCAGCACGGCCATCATGAGCGCCTTGGTCATTGCCGTCGGAGCCATTTTGGTGGTGGGCGGTAATTTAGATTCTGGCATGTTGATCGCGTGTAACATTCTTGCCACGCGGGCCTTGCAACCGTTTGGGCGCTTTGCGGGCCTGCGTTCCGCCTTTGAAAAAGCCAACAATGCCATGGCCTTGCTGACCGAATTTATGACCTTGCCGCTGGAATCTGAACGCGGATTGGCTAAGAAGAATTATACCGGGTCCATAGAATTTCGAGACGTTGCCTTTTTCTACCCCGGCAGCTCTACCCCCCTTTATGAATCGCTCAACATAAACTTGGCTGCGGGATCATCGGTTTTTGTGGTGGGCGAAAG
>JAESSV010000132.1 GCA_016763895.1 Magnetovibrio sp.
ATTTCAAGACGACTATTCGTATCGGCACCTTTCCAAGCTTTAATCTCATCCTTAGTTCTCCAGCACCCCTCACAAAAAGTCGTGTCAGGGTTTATTTTACATACGTCTGTGCAAGGGCTTTCGATATCGCTCATATGATTTCTCTCTGTTGAATGATGTAGATGACTGAAGGTGGGGTCAGAGCTTCTCTAAAGCAAGGGAGAAGCTTCACTGTAGACCCCATACTTCACCCTTTCCATAGCCTCAGCCTTCGTTGTTGAACCAAGTGGCTATAGAGAGTGGCGTATTGAGTGGCGTTGCTTCGGTCTGCGTATTTGTTCTCAGTGAGGCCTGACAGGAGATAACCATCCTTACTGTTTTCTTTTAAATGCTCTACTAGAGGCTTAATACCTAGGTGAATTGGAACCAACCACTCCCCTGCTTCAGTCTTGGAACTGACAATATCAATTGTAATCCTCGTGGACGTTCTCAAGCCTCAAACTACAAAGTTCATCAATACGAGCACCTGTGAACATAAGGAATCTCTAAAACAGCTTGCCATCGGCGGTGTTGTTTCTTGATATATTTGGGCAAAAAATCGATCCTCTTCCACCCGGATTACCACTCCTATTTAGGGCGAAAAGATCAATAAAAAAAGCACATTAGTCACTTAGAGTAGCTAATCACAAAGTCCCTGCCCCTCCGCCATTATTTTACTCTCTGCATGCCCACCAACAATTGCGGCGTAGGTTGCTACCCATACATTTAAGTCGCCATCCCTCGTTTCACCTTAACCCCAACTGTTACCGTTCGTCTGCATATAAAAGGCTATATTTAAAATTGCAATTAAAGGTCTAGATCAACAATAAAACGGTAGTTCTTTTTTGGTCGACGTTCTTTTTTAAAACTCATGATTTTGCTTTTTTTTGCTGTAGATTCGAGCATTGAGCTAAGCTTGTCGCCAGCTTGTTCCGTTGCGTATTCTTTAACTTCCTGAATAATGTTTTCATATGTGTCACTCACCCCACATTCGGGGCAAGACACTATTTCATGAGGTTGAGGGTCGTTAGAAGGGGGGGCAAGAGCAATATTACACGTTGCGCATTTGATTTGATTTGTACTGCCAGACATTTTAACACTCCCGATTTTAATTTCGCGGGATAAAAAGTTACTATATACAACTAAATAGTCAATGGTCTTTCTTGTCCTTTAGCGTGTTATTCACTATTAACGTTCACTCATTACTGCTAATGGAATTATCGTCTATGTTTATCGCTCTAATTTGTTCAAGTACGCCCAATGTAGCTTTCGAATTCAAATGGCCTTTTCTTTGCTTGGTTGTAATGTTTGAACGGCTTTCAGCAATTTATTGTTGAGGTCGGTGTTGTTTAGGGTTTGTGTTTTAGGGTCGAAGTTATCATGAAAACGGGGGATGGACAGGCTGGCTTTTACGTCGCCTGAGAAGTATGGGGCCGAGGTTGTTGCGGCTTTGAGCACGCGGGCGGCGCCCCCCGGGCCGGGCGACGTGGCGAGGATAACCATGGGCTTATTTTGGAAAATATCGCGTGTGATCCTTGAACACCAATCAAAAAGGTTCTTATAGGCCACTGAATAAGAGCCGTCGTGTTCGGCAAACGAGATCATGATCGCGTCACAATCGTTCAATTTCGCCAAAAAGTCCTTTGCCAAATCGGGTTGACCAATTTCGGCTTCTTTGTCGACGCTAAACAACGGCAGCTCAAAGTTATTTAAATCCAAGATTTCAACCTCAGCATTTTCAACTAACCCTGCGGCGTAAGTGACGAGTGTTTTGTTGATGGAGGACTTGCTGCTGCTTGCGGCAAAAGCGATGATTTTCATGGGGATAGACTCCGTGTGACGCAGTGTTGATTCGTATGTTGCGTTGTATTTGAGCGTACCAGAGAAAATCAGTCCTGCGCTTTAAGATTTGTTAATCTTTTTGTGGCTAGATGAATTATAGCGAATCTAAAAAAGAGGGCGTAAAAATGAGCCACGATCCCCATTCAGAGCACCAAGACGACTTAGCAGTCCTTCGCCCATCTTCAAATGATTATGCTCAAAAAATGCGAGAGACTCTTCTTTTGTCTAAACATGGCGTGCGCGATTTACTTGCCCTTGAAGATTATCTAGATGAACTTGAAGTCAGCTGATGATCGCGCGTTTTTCATCACTTAAATTTTATACAAATTAACAAAAATGCCCCTGAGCGGTTCAGGGGCATTTTGATTGTCCGACAAAAATCGGAAGATTAGATGTTGAGCATCGCAATAATCATCACGACAAATGCCGTTGCTGCAATTCCGGCTGTGCCGCCGACAACCGAAAGTAAAGCCAATGGCCAATGTCTACGGCCAGGTGCTCCATGCAAATGCGATGTATATTCGGGGTGAATAGGCGTATGTGTGTGCATCATCACGAACCTCCTTTTCAAGGTAAAAAAATAACCACCACTTCGTTTTATATTACACCATTTTTGGCGCTATTTAGCGTTCTCACCCTTATTTGATCGCTGATGGTCCAATTCACAAATTTGTGAGCCATCTCGACGGAATGCAAAAACCGTGAAAGAATGCCCGGCATGAATATAGACGTTTGCATCGATTTGATTTGTCCGTGGTGTTATATCGGAAAGCGCCGTTTACAACGGGCTTTGGGCTTGCGCCCGGCTCTTCAGGCTCATTTAAAATGGCAACCCTTTATGTTGAACCCGACCATGCCGGAAACGGGCATGGACCGTAAGGGGTATTTGTTGAATAAATTTGGAACAGAATCAAGGGTCAGGCGGCTTTTGGGGGCTTTGGAGGTCACGGGGCAATCCGAAGAAATTAATTTTAATTTTGACACCATCGAAAACACTCCAAATACGCGAAATGCTCATCGTCTGGTGCGCTATGCGGACGCGTTTGGGCAAAGTGAGCCGGTCGTCGAAGCGCTGTTTCGAGCCTACTTTGTCGAAGGCCAAGACATTGGAGACATGGGGGTTCTTTGCGCTGTGGGCGGCTCAGTCGGGCTGGTGCAAAAGGATTTAGAGGGCTATTTGGAAAGTTCACAAGACGTTGCCTGGGTTGATCAGCAAAATGCAATCACCCACCAGCTGGGCATCAATGGCGTGCCGTGTTACGTCATCAACGGTGAAATGGCGTTACAAGGGGCTCAGCCGGCTGAAGTTTTGGCAAGATTGTTGGACGCTGCTGCGGCTTAAGGCTGCCCACCAACGCTCCCCTTGCGCGGTTTGGTATCAAGGACGTGGAGGCAAATCCCACAACCGTTCCGCATTGCCATGTGCCAACGCCACGGCCACATCATTTGGAAGCTTTTTCAGAGCCGCCCGCCATATGGACGTTTGATCCATATACAACTGATCCCATTGTTTGAGCCAGGTGTTGTCAAGGCCGACAACAAAGCGGTCGGGATGGTCTAAAATAAGCGTTTTCCACCCAGAACTTAAATCTTCGCCGTCGAACATATTCACCCAGGGTTGTTTGTTATAATTGGCGATATAGGCCGGGTTTGATCGTGACATCATGAAAAAGATGTTCTTGTTTCCAGAAATCAAATGACGGACGTCTTCGGGCGGCAATTGGCCCATGTTGATCAGCACGGTGTCGACTTGGCGATATTTCCTCAACATGGTTTCAAGTTCGCGCATATAGACGTCTCTTTTGGCCCCGGCTGAAGCAAATTCATAGTGCGCGATAAACGGCCAGCCGCGCAACAAAGCCTCATCCAACATAATTTCACTTTGCGGATGATTGGCCCCGACATCAACGCGGGGCAATTTGCGGCTGATGCGAGGACGAAATAAAATGGCTTCACCAAAGGACCGAAAGGCAGGGTTGTTCAATTGGAAGTTCAACATTTTGGGAAAGCCGGGGCTGTTGTTCATAAAGTCCTTGCCTTGGCTGCGCACCGCAGCGGTCATCCGATAAGGATTGGCTTGGGTGAAAAAAGCCACTTCTTGGGGCGAACGATCGGCCCCTGCCGATAATATGGTGTGCCAAACGCCAGCCTTGTCCATCAAAGGTATAATGGATTTTAGGTTCAAGCCTTTGGGCAATTGGCTTTGGGCATCAACGAAATAAAGATCATCCATTTCTGTGGATGAAGCCACATTGGGGGCCAGGCACAGCAACGCAAAGGCAAAAGCAAAACGGGGAAATTTATTTAACATTTTATTTTTCTTCCATCTGAGCGATGGTCGCCATGGTTTTGACCAGCTTAGCCACACCACGCATGCGGTCCATTGGGCCATCCCACCCGCGTTTTATAACCATTTTATGATCTGGACGTAATTTAACCGTTCCGGCTTGTTCTGTCATGTATTTGATTAAACCCAAGGGGTTGGGGAATTCATTTTTGCGAAACGTTACCACAGCGCCCTTGGGGCCACTGTCTATTTTTTCAATGTGAGCCGTTCTGCATTGTCGTTTGATGGACACCGTGCCCAGCAAGTTTTCGACTTCTCCTGGGAGTGGTCCAAAACGATCAATCATTTCGGCCGCAAAAGCCTCAGATTCTTTATCATCGTTTAATCTTGATACGCGGCGATATAAATCCATTCGCAAATTAAGATCAGAAACATAACCTTGCGGTATAAGCACTGGAGTTCCAAGGGAAACTTGGGGTGAATAGGACTCTTCTGTTGGTTCCCCTGTCATTTCTCCTTTGGCTTCGGCGACGGCTTCTTCCAGCATTTGTTGGTACAGCTCGACGCCCACTTCCCGAATATGGCCGGTTTGTTCTTCGCCCAGAAGGTTTCCGGCTCCGCGAATATCAAGATCATGAGACGCCAATTGGAATCCAGCGCCCAACGTGTCCAAAGTTTGCATGACGGTCAGGCGTTTTTGGGCCGATGCCGTTAATTTTCGACCGGGCGGCAAGGTTAAGTACGCGTATGCCCTTGTTTTGGACCGCCCGACCCGGCCGCGCAATTGATACAGCGCCGCCAAGCCAAACATATCGGCGCGGTGAATGATAATGGTGTTCACACTG
>JAESSV010000133.1 GCA_016763895.1 Magnetovibrio sp.
AAGAAATTGCCCGCAACGTTGAACAAGCCGCTTCGGGCACCAACGAAGTCACCTCAAATATATCGGAAGTAACCGCAGGAGCTTCGGAAACCGGCCATGCCGCAAAGGAAGTTTTGCAAGCGGCCGATGAATTGGCCCATCAAGGCACAATTTTAGGGAATGAAATGGATTCCTTTCTGATTGAATTGCGAAAAGTTATTTAAGTTCTAAAGAATCTGGTTCTAAATCAATTGACGTGGCATATTCATAATATGTCACGTCCCATTCCCGGTCCCCAAAAGCTCACCCCCGAAATATTGGTCCGGGCCTATGCTGCCGGTGTATTCCCCATGTCCGAAGGGCGGAACGACCCTGGAATTTTTTGGGTCGACCCTCAATTGCGGGGCATTATCCCGCTTGAACACCTGCACCTTTCGAAATCCATGCGCAAGATTTTGCGAAAAGATCTTTTTCAGGTGACCGCCAACACCTGTTTTGAACGCGTGATTCACGAATGTGCCGTGCCCCGTCCCGAACAAAACACCCAAGGCAACCGTGTCCATGAAACCTGGATCAATGATGAAATTATTCGAGCCTGTATTGAAATGAACCACTTAGGCCTTGCCCATTCCGTCGAGGTTTGGCAAGACGAAGAATTGGTTGGGGGCTTATACGGCATTCACTTAAAAGGCGCCTTTATGGGTGAAAGCATGTTTTCCAGAACGGCGAATGCCTCAAAGGTCGCCCTCGCCCACCTGGTTGCACGGCTAAGGATTGGCGGGTTTCAATTGTTAGATACACAATTTATAACCGAACACCTGTGCACCATGGGGGGGATCGAAATTTCGGGACAAGACTACCAAGAACGGCTGATACAAGCCTTGGAAATTGATGCTCAATTCCCGGCTTCACCCCCAGAAGACGTGCTGGGTTCCGAATTTGTCAGGATGTTTTCACAATCAAGCAACCAAATATCGTAAACGGGATGTTCCAAGGCATTTAGCCCGGGACTTGAGGCAAACATCCAGCCGCGAAACAAATCCAAGGCGGGTTCACCTTCGCGACGTTCCCAAATATCAAGAAAAGCAGCACTTTCAGGGGTTTCTTCGGGCGGGCGTTTGTCACAATGACGCACGATGACATCCAAGGTGCCAAAACGAACGGTGCCGCCGATGCTGGTGCGCAAGGTGGTGACACGGGCGGTGACCTTATCCAGCCCTTGCAGAACTGCGGTTTGATAAGGATCCGCATAAACCGGTGTCACCATAAAGTTGAGGACCAAAAAACTGAGGGAAAGCAAGGCCAGCAAAAAACGTTTCATAATTTCACCACTTCAAATTTCAAACGGACATAATCTGCGACCCAAATGTCTTGGCTATTCAACAACTGAGGCTTAAGAGCTTGGCGCACCTCATCCAACACGGCGTCATGTTCGGTGGATTCTAAACCCTTGAGGAAGGAACTTGCAAACGTATCCAGCCAACCGCCTATATCCCCAGGCAATTCGGTGGGGCGGGCAAAAATATCAAGGGATTTCACCTCAAATCCCGCCTTGCCGAGCAGATACGTGGCTTCCCCCGGCCCCGGAAAAGACCAGGGATCATGGCGTGATGGATTGATGCCACGGGCTTCTAGGGCCTGATACAACGCGGTGCGGATCGCCGCGATATTCCCGGCCCCGCCCATTTCGGCAACAAATCGTCCCCCCGGCTTTAAAGCTTTGGCAACGTTTATAAATACCTTTGAAATGGGCCGCATCCAATGCAACGCCGCATTGGAAAAAACCGCATCAAATTCATTGTCAAAATCGATGTCTCGGCCATCCATGACGTGGGCTTCAACACCACGGGCCTGGGCGCCTTGAACTTGTTCTGGGCTTAAATCTATGGCAAAAACATTTGCGCCCGAGGCTTGGATTTTGGCGCTCAACGAGCCTTCTCCGCACCCGATATCCAAAATGCGTTCGCCGGGCTGAGGATTCAATAAATCCAATACGCTTGCCCCCATCTCAGGGACAAACGCAGCGTTGCGAAGATAGGTTTCAGGGCTCCAGTCTTGACGAGGTGAAGGCATGAAAGCTTCGCTTATCCAATATTAATGAGAAGGTTTTCCGTCGCCGCCGGTGGCGAGGAAGATGATTTCACCGACCTGATCCTCGAGGGAACGGTAGTCTTTTGTTTTTTCGATGGATGCACCTGCGGACAGAACCTCTTTGGCTGTACCGGGTTTTAATTGCAAATACATATCCCCCAACATACCCGAAGACGCAATCGCCGCCACCGTGTCTTTGGGCAATTGAATATCTGGGCGAATGGACAAGGTTACAACAGCTTCAAAGGTCACCGGGTCCAAACGGTTTTCGCTCACGGAACCGATTTTAATGCCGCTGATTTGAACATCTGCGCCCTTTGTGAGGCCCCCCGCATTAAAGAAACGAGCGTTAAGTTCATACCCCGTAACCTTGTTTATTTCGGTGGTATTCGACACAAAATAAACAAATGTCGCGGCAACCAAAACAACGGCCCCGCCCATTACGGTTTCAATAGCACTCCGAGACATTCTAGCGATCCCCTTGTTGGGCTGGTGATTGGGCCTGTGATTTAGATGGTGATTTAGATGGTGATTTAGATGGTGGTGATTTAGGTGGTGTTGATTGTTTCGCTTGTCTGGCCTTACCTTCATCAATAATAAGACCCAGCAATTCACTCACCACCACGGCACCTTGGGTGTAAAGGATTTCCGAGCCCGATTGCAAAAGGCCATCTTCGATACCGGCTTCTAAAACAACATATTTAGACCCAAACAAACCAGCCGTATGAATGGCCGCCGCAGAATCCATCGGAATATCGACCCCCTTATCCAGATATAAAATCACCTCGGCGCGAAAGTCCGCGTTCAATATCTGAGGGCCGACCGTTCCAACCCGAATTCCGCCCAAACGAACTTCGTCGCCTTCAAATAAACCGTCCACACGATTAAAGACCGCCTTGACGGGATATGACGTCATCGAGGCGCTTTCCCTTGAGGTCGTGTTGGCTTTGGAAAACAACATAAATCCAACCACAACAAGGAGCAAAATGCCCCCGATAAATGTATCACGATTTTGATTGGAATTCATGAGGTGCAACCCACTCTTTAAAAAACTAAGGTGTTAAGATCCGGGGGTCCAAGCTTCATAGTCACCAGA
>JAESSV010000134.1 GCA_016763895.1 Magnetovibrio sp.
AGCCTTTTTTCACCACCAAAAAGGTCGGGCTGGGGCTGGGGTTGGGGCTGTCAATTTCATCTGGCATCATTTCGGAATTCGGGGGCGAGCTAAAAGCTCATAATTTGCCGGGTGAGGGGGCCGTTTTTTCGTTTAACATCCCCCTTGCTCCAAAACAAAAGGCCTAAAAAAGGTGTCAGGACCAAAATGTTAGACAGAACCCCCGTCATTGTCATTGATGATGAAGAACATGTGCGTAAATCGTGTGCTCAATCCTTGGATCTGGCCGGGTTTGAGGCGGAAGCCGTGCCGAGCGCCGAAGCCGCGCTGGATTCACTTTCGCGAAATTTCACAGGTGTTTTGGTGACCGACATACGTTTGGGCGGCATGGATGGCATGGCGTTTCTTTCAAAGGTGAAAGAACTTGATGAAGACATTCCGGTGATTTTATTCACCGGGCATGGTGATGTGTCCATGGCCGTTGAGGCCATGCACAAAGGGGCCTTTGATTTTCTGGAAAAGCCCTTTGATACCGAACGCTTAATTGATGCGGTATCGCGGGCCGCGCAAAACCGTTGGCTGGTGATGGAAAATCGCCGCTTAACCAGCAAGCTTAATACGCGGTCTGGGGTGGATAATGTGGTGTTGGGGGGGTCGGCTTCTATGGCGGCGCTCAGGGATCAAATTCTCACCTTGGCGGACACGGACGCCGATATCCTGATCGAAGGAGAAACCGGATCGGGCAGAGAAATGGTTGCGCGCTGTCTTCATGATTTTGGGCCGCGCCACAAGGGGCATTTCGTGGCCATCAATTGCGGGGCATTGCCGGAAACGATGATCGAATCTGAATTGTTTGGTCACGTTGCAGGGGCCTTTACCGGCGCGCAAAAAAAACGCGTGGGAAAATTCGAACATGCCCAGGGCGGCACCGTATTTTTAGATGAAATCGAAAGCATGCCCTTGGATTTGCAAGTGGGGTTGTTGCGGGTGTTACAAGAACGGTCCGTCGAACCCCTTGGAGGAAATGCTTCAATCCCCTTGGATGTTCGTGTGATTGCGGCAACAAAGGTGGATTTGTTGGAGGCTTGTAACAGGGGAAAGTTTCGAGAAGACTTGTATTACCGCTTGAACGTCATGACCTTAAGTCTTCCTCCGTTGCGTCAAAGAAAAGAAGATATTCCAGCTTTGTTTCAATATTTTTCCGCCATTGCCGCAACGCGTCAACGGCGGACGTGCCCGAAATTGGATGGGGCTTTAAGTGAACAATTGATGCAACACGATTGGCGCGGCAACGTGCGCGAACTCAGAAATTCTGCGGAACGCTTTGTCTTGGATTTGCCACCGTTGCCGGGAAGCCTGGTCGGTGTGAAGGCCCCGGCCTGTTCGGACAAGTCAAGTTTGCCAGAACGTGTGGAAAGCTTTGAAAAATCCATCATTGAAACAGAGCTAAGAGCGGCTCAAGGCAACGTTACCGAAGCCTGCAAAGCTTTGGGTTTACCGCGTAAAACGCTCTATGACAAACTGACCAAATACAATTTAAAGCGCGATACCTTTAAAACGTAGAGTGTGCGGACACCCGCACATATGAAGGAACTCAATGTGCGGGTGTCCGCGCAGATTGAGTTCCTTTGTTTTCTTTAAAATCTAAATTATTCCGCAATGTGAAAGCATTACGCGGCATTTATCATGTTGGCACGAGTCTTGTAATGCATATGCCATCGCGGGCCTCCCCACTGGTTCGGCGATCTTGAAAAATGATAAAGGGAGAAACTCCATGCGTATCGTTAAATTGGCCGTTGCCGCTGTTCTTGCGGCATCACTGTTCACCAGTGTTGCAGCCTCAGCCGAAGAAATCGTCATCAAGTTTAGTCACGTCACCGGCGGCAAAACACATCCCAAAGCCTTGGCTGCGGAAGAATTCGCCAAGCGTGTTAATGCTCAAATGGCAGGGCGCGTTCGGGTTGAAGTGTACCCCGGTGGGTCCTTGTTTAACGACGATGATTTGTTGATTGAATTGATTAAGGGCAAATCCGTGCAAATGGGTTCTCCGTCTTTGTCAAAATTCGAAGCCTTAACCAAAAAGTTCCGTATTTTTGATTTACCGTTTTTGTTTGACGACATCAATGCTGTGAACCGTTTCCAAATGTCGGAAAAGGGTCAAGAATTGTTGGGATCAATGAAAAAGAAAGGTATTTTGGGCCTGACATTTTGGCACAATGGCATGAAGCAAATGTCCGCGAACAAAGCTCTGGTTTCCCCCAGTGATGCCAAAGGCTTAAAATTCCGCGTTCAACAATCCGACGTCTTGGTTGCGCAAATGGAAGCTTTGGGAGCCACCGCACAAAAATTGGCCTTTAAAGAAGTCTATGGTGCTTTGCAAACCGGTGTTGTTGACGCTCAGGAAAACACCTGGTCGAATATTTTTTCCAAGAAATTCTTTGAGGTCCAAGACGGTGTCACCGAAACCAACCACGGCATCATTGATTATGCTGTGATTGTGTCCCGTCGTTTCTGGGAAGGCTTGCCAACGGATATTCGCACCGACCTGGAACGCATCATGGCGGAAGTGACAGCGGATCGGAACAAGCTGTCCTACGAGCTAAACCAAGCCAGCAAAGCAAACATCATCAAAGCTGGTGGCGTGGTCCGGACTTTGTCCGCGTCTCAACGTGCAGATTGGGTGAAAACCATGAAACCCGTTTGGGCTCAGTTTGAAGGCGACATTGGTGCCGATATGATTGCTGCGGCTCAAGCCAGTAATTAAAATCTTCGCTCTGAGAGCTTTGGGGAGAAGTTATCATGAACAGTGTCATTACGTTTCTACATAAGTTTGAAGAAGGCTTGTTGGCCTTTTTATTAGCCGCAATGACCGTGGTGACGTTTTCTCAAGTTGTTGCAAGATACGTGTTTAACTCGGGCGCTGTTTGGGCGCTCGAGTTGACCACGTTCTTGTTTGCCTGGCTGGTTTTGCTGGGCATTTCTTATGGCATCCGTGTGAACAGCCACATTGGCGTGGATGCTTTTGTTAAAAAGTTTTCCGCCCGAGGGCAAAAAACCTTTGGTTTGATCGCCGTTATGTCCGGTTTGGCTTATGCCGGATTGTTGCTCTATGGATCTTGGGATCATGTGGTGGGCATTGTTTTTGAATACGAAATTGAAGCAGAGGACCTCCCCATCTTGCTGTGGATACCGCAATCGGTGCTGATCATTGGTTTTGCCCTGATGATTTGGCGTTTTTTGGTTGTGGGATACAACATCATCAAGGGCCATCAAGTCGGTCTTGCCTTGGGTGATGAAGGCAGGGATGCGATGGAAGCCTATGCCGATGATGATGAGCCGGATGACGTTGGAGACCGAAAATGACCATTGCCTTTCTGTTTATATCGCTGTTTGGCTTGCTGATCATTGGCACCCCCATCGCCATTGCTTTGGGATTGTCGAGCGTCACGACGATTTTGTTTTTCGCCAATGACGATCTGGGGTCTTTGGCCGCCAAGATTCTCAGCACCATGGATCATTACACCTTGATGGCGATCCCGTTCTTTATTTTGTCATCGGCTTTTTTAT
>JAESSV010000135.1 GCA_016763895.1 Magnetovibrio sp.
AAAACGATGGTGGCCCCCGAGCTTAAATCAAATTGAACGTGGTCATGTTTGCCAATGGGCGCCACCGGATCGCCGACTTTATATATACGCACCTGTCCCGACATGCCCAAATGCCAGATCAAGGCATGGCTGGCGGTTTCAATCAAAAGATACTTTGAACGGCGCCCAACCCGCAAAATTGTCTGGCCTTGCAAGATTTTTGCAAAGTTTTTAGGGAACGGTATGCGCAAGTCTTTGCGCCGCAAATGCACGCCCGAAAAGGCTTCCCCTTCCATGACGGGAGACAATCCACGGCGAACAGTTTCAACTTCGGGCAATTCAGGCATGGAAACACACTACACCTTCCGCTATGTTCGCAAAATGACTTCTGTAAAAAACAACTCAGATCCAGTTACGCCCGACGGCCCCACCACGCACTTCGGCTTTAAAACGGTACGCGAAGACGACAAGGTGGACATGGTCCGGGGCGTGTTTGATTCCGTCGCGTCCAAGTACGACTTGATGAATGACTTGATGAGCATGGGCGTTCACCGGGTGTGGAAAAACCGCCTGATGGATAAATTGCGGCCCCACGCAAAGCAAAAGCTTTTGGACGTGGGCGGCGGCACCGGCGACATTGCTTTTAAATATTTAGAACGCGGCGGCGAAGACGTCACGGTCTATGACATTAACGATGAAATGTTGGCAGTCGGTCGAGATCGCGCCATCGACAAAGGGCTGTTGTCCGGCATTGGGTGGCGGCAAGGCAATGCCGAAGAGCTTCCCTTTGAAGACGCCACCTTTGACGCCTATACCATCGCGTTTTGCATCCGCAACGTCACCCGCATCGACAAGGCTTTGGCCGAAGCCCACCGTGTGCTCAAACCCGGTGGGCACTTTATCTGTTTGGAATTTTCCAAGGTGACGCAGCCCGCCCTCGCTAAAATTTATGACACCTATTCATTTTCTATTTTGCCAAAGATTGGTGAAATCATTGCGTCTGACCGGGACTCTTATCAATACTTGGCCGAATCCATCCGCAAATTTCCCGATCAAGAAACCTTTAAGGCCAAAATTGAAGCCCAGGGATTTGGGCGCGCCACGTATGAAAACCTCACGGGTGGCATCGCCTGTATTCACAGCGCCTGGCGGACTTAAAGCTTATGGAATCCCTGCGCCACATTCTTCGTTTGCTGACCATCGCGCGCACCTTGGCGCGCCATGATGCTTTGTTCATTTTGGAACAATTGAAATTGGCGCCCGCCATTGTGACCTTGGCCAGGGTGGTTTCCAGCCGCAAAGAACCCGGTCGCCCCGGCGAACGCTTGGCCAGAGCCTTCGAAGAACTTGGCCCCAGCTTTATCAAAGTCGGACAGATGTTGTCCACGCGTTCGGATCTGTTGGGCGAAGAAATGGCCGCAGACCTGGCCACCTTGCGCGATAAATTGCCGCCGTTTCCCACCGCCCAGGCCCGCGCCGCCGTTGAAGCTGAATTTAATTGTTCGATCGAAGACCTGTTTGAACATTTTGACGACGTCCCCGTGGCGGCGGCGTCCATCGCCCAGGTGCATTTTGCCATCACCCACGAAGGCGAAGAAGTGGCCGTCAAGATTTTGCGGCCCAACGTGGAAAAAGCCTTTGGCAGAGACATCGAACTGTTTTACTGGGGCGCGTGCCTTTTGGAACGCTCGCGACCTGAATTGCAGCGCTTGAAGCCTGTGCAAACGGTCAAGACCTTGGCCCGGTCCGTCGAATTTGAAATGGACCTGCGGTTCGAAGCCGCGGCCGCAGATGAGCTTCGTGAAAATTTTCTCGGCGATGATAGCTTGTTTGTCCCCAAAATCGACTGGCAACGCACCGGGCAACGGGTGTTGACCACGGAACGCGTTCACGGCATTCCGTTCGGCGATTTAAACGCCATTATTGCGGCGGGTCATAACCCACACGACATTCTCAAGAAAACCGCAGAATCCTTTTTTAACCAGATCTTTCGCGACGGCCTGTTTCATGGCGACATGCATCCGGGCAATTTATTTGTTTTGCCCAATGGAACCGTGGCGGTGGTGGATTTTGGGATCATGGGACGTATGGACAAAGCCACCCGTCGTCATTTGGCCGAAATGTTGTTGGGCTTTCTCACCCGCGATTATCGCCGGGCCGCCGAAGTTCACTTCGAAGCCGGCTGGATTTCCCCAGATCAGTCCGTCGATGAATTTACACAGGCCTGTCGGTCCATATCTGAACCCATTTTGGACCGCCCCCAAAATGAGATTTCATTTGCGAACCTTCTGGGGCAATTGTTTCAAATCACCGCCACCTTCGAAATGGAAACCCAGCCACAATTGTTGTTGTTGCAAAAAACCATGCTAGTGGCCGAAGGCACCGGGCGTAATTTGGCCCCAGATGCCAACATGTGGCTGATCGCAAGGCCCCTGATCGAAAGCTGGATGCGCACCAACTTAGGACCCGAGGCTCAAATCAAAGACGCGGCTGAGCAAACCATCACCGCTTTGAAAAAATTGCCTGCGGTCCTTCAAGGCTTGGAAAACGCGTTCAGCCAATTTGATGAAAAAGGTTTAAAATTACACCCCGATACGGTTGAAAAGTTGCGGCGCAAGAATAGCCCCTCGATTCCCGTCCTCGGTTTCCTCTTGTACGCCGCCACCATCGCAATCACGGCGGCCATCGTATGGACGATGCGGTAAACATTTCTTGCACACTTTAGTTTTGTTGTTTATCTTATCCACAACATTTTACCGTTATTCATTTGGATAAACCTTGATGCTCTGCGCAAAACGCGTGCTTTTAATCGTTACGGGGGGGATTTCCGCCTATAAAACGCCTGACCTTGTCCGTCAATTGATCAAAGCGGGCGCAGACGTCACGTGCGTTTTGAGCGAAAGCGGGGCCAAGTTTGTCACCCCTTTGACCTTGCAAAGCTTATCCGGGCACACGGTTTATTCCGATCTGTTTTCGCTGACCCAGGAAAATGAAATGGGTCACATTGAATTGTCGCGCAAAGCCGACCTGATTGTGGTCGCCCCAGCCACCGCCAATACTTTGGCCAAAATGGCCCATGGCCATGCCGATGATTTGGTCAGCACGGTTTTATTGGCCTCGAACGCGCCGATTTTAGTGGCCCCCGCGATGAATGTTGAAATGTGGAACAACGCCGCGACACAGGCCAATTTGGCCGTGTTGCAACACCGGTCCATCCACGCGATTGGCCCGGACGAAGGCGAAATGGCGTGTGGCGAATGCGGTGAAGGTCGCATGTCTGAACCTTCAGCCATCGTTGACGCCATAACGGATCATTTTAAACACACTGCCCCGTTAAGCGGAAAACACGCCATCGTCACCAGCGGCCCGACCCATGAGCCCATCGATCCCGTCCGCTTTATCGCCAACAGATCCAGCGGCAAACAAGGCCATGCCATTGCGGCGGCTTTGCACAGTCTGGGCTGTACCGTCACCTTGATCAGTGGCCCCGTGGCCTTGACCGCGCCGGGTGGTGTTAAAACCGTTTCAATCGAAAGCGCCCAAGACATGTTAGACGCCGTGAGGGATGCGGGAGCGGCTGACATTGCCATATGTGCCGCCGCCGTTGCCGATTGGCGCGTAGAAAATGCCGCTGCGCAAAAGCTCAAAAAAACGGCGGACGGGACACAGCCAAACCTCAACTTGATTGCCAACGTCGATATCTTGCAAACCCTGTCTCAGGCCGGTCCTAAACGACCCGCCTTGGTGATCGGATTTGCCGCCGAAACCGAAAATTTAATCGACAACGCCCGCCAAAAGCTTGCCCGCAAGGGATGTGATTGGATTTTGGCCAATGATGT
>JAESSV010000136.1 GCA_016763895.1 Magnetovibrio sp.
AAAACAATATGGCCATGGGCCCGTTCTTAAAACAATATGGCCATGGGCCCGTTCTTAAAACAATATGGCCATGGGCCCGTTCTTAAAACAACATGGCCATAGGCCCGTTCTTAAAACAACATATCGCCGCTTTTAAAAACGTTAAGCCGCTTTTGAAGTTTCTTGTTCGGTGAGCAATAGATACAGGGCTTCGTTGGAATCGGTGCCCCGAAGCTTTTCACAGGTGCTGGTATTGCGCAACAAACGCGACACCCGAGCCAAGGCTTTTAAATGGTCAGCCCCAGCGGTTTCCGGCGCCAACAAAATAAACAGCAAGTCTACGGGCTGGTCATCGATGGCTTGGAAATCAATGGGTGTTTCCAGGCGCGCAAACAAACCATACATGCGGTCGGCTGAGGAAAGTTTGCCGTGAGGAATGGCAATACCATTGCCAACACCGGTGGTGCCAAGACGTTCACGTTCCATGAGCACGTCAAAAATGACGCGCTCATGTTCACCCGTGATTACTGCTGCACGCTTTGAAAGTTCTTGAAGAGCCTGTTTTTTGCCGCTGACGCGAAGATTCGCCTCGACAGCCTCGACGGTCATCAAATCACTGATTTCCATGAGCCAGTCCCCCTCTTATGTTCTTGCGTTGCATCTTGGCAGATCAGTTGCTGGCTGCTACGGCGGGATCAATCCAGCCGACATTGCCATCGGTGCGGCGATAAACCACATTCAAGCCACCGTGTGACCCATTTTTAAACATCACAACAGGCAAATTGCCAAGGTCCAAGCGCATGACGGCATCGCTGACGCTCATGGTTGAAATGCTGTGTTCCATTTCAGCAACGATGGCTGGATGGGCTTCAACCGCGACTTCGTCTTCCTGGCTTTGGGCCAAGATCGAATATTGAGCCACATGATTTTCATCTGCTGCTGCATTCGCATGATGGTTCACCAGTTTACGGTGGTAACGGCGCAATTGCTTGGCAACACGTTCCAGAGCAATATCAAGAGCCGGGTAAGCTTCGCCGCCTTCGCCTGTTCCGTGAACGGTAACACCCCGTCCAGCGTGGACAACGATTTCAACATGAAATCCGCTGTTCACTTTTGAATAAGTAACGGTGGCATCGATCGCGCGGTCAAAATATTTTGAAACGGCTGCGGAAAGGGCGTCTTCAGTATGGGTGCGTAGCGCTTGGCCCACATCCATCTGTTTTCCTTTGACTGTAATGTCCATTGAAAAGCAGAATCCTTAACGTTTATCAGAAATGTTGGGCCGTGCAACGTATGCTGACGGCAACATCACCTGAGTTTGTTTATACATAGCTTGCGAACTTGTGCTTGCTTACGGCTTCTGGCCGCAAGCGGCGAAGGTTCTGAAAGTACCCAAAACCCAGAAGTGGAGCGGAAGTTAGTGGTCCCAAGCGGTGAAGTCAAGGCCTAGACTTTAGCATAATTCCAGACAGCTTCCATCATAACTTCGATGTTTTTTCCCGGCGCCGTTGAACCGACGAAGGAAGCCCTAAGGAATCCCGGTATTTTGCGACAGTCCGCCGCGCCACATTCATGCCTTCGGCCTTCAAAAGCTTAACTAATTTATCGTCGGACAAGATTTTTTTCACGTCTTCTGCATCAATCAAAACTTTGATGCGCTGGCGCACAGCCTCGGAAGAATGACCATCACCGGTTCCGGAGCCCCCAACGGAAGAGGTGAAAAAATATTTCAGTTCAAAGATGCCACGGGGCGTTGCAATGTATTTGTTGGACGTTACCCGGGAAACCGTGCTTTTGTGCATTTCAATCACATCTGCCACATCTCGCAAGACCAAGGGCCTTAAAGCCGAGACGCCTTTTTTAAAAAACGCGTCTTGCTGGATCACAATTTCGCTCGCAACTTTTAAGATTGTGGTCGCCCGTTGATGCAAAGATTTCACCAACCAATTGGCCGTTTGCAGGCAATCTTGAATGTAACGCTTGTCGACTTTTGACACATCCCCGGCACTAATTTTGGCAAGATAGACGTTGTTGACCAAAACTTTGGGCAATGTTTCCGAATTTAATTCGATGATCCATCCCCCACCCGGCTGCGGGCGCATCATCACATCGGGGATCATGGGTTGAGCCACATCATGGTTAAAGGCGCGGCCCGGCTTGGGATCAAGTTCACGGATTTCAACAACCATATCTTGGATGTCTTCTTCGTCCACGCCACAAACGGCCATCAAGCCCGGCAAATCGCGTTTCGCCAAAAGATCAAGGTTTTCCAAGAAGATTTTCATGATCGGGTCAAGACGTCCCCGCTCAATCAATTGTAAACTTAAGCATTCCTCAAGATTTCTGGCAAACAGCCCCGCGGGTTCGATGGTTTGCAAAGCCCCCAACACGGCCTCGACATCTTCAAGATCACACCCCAAACGATCGGCCAGACCTTCGAGGCTGTCTTTGAGGTAGCCCGCCTCATCCAACATGTCGATCAGGTGCGCGCCAATCAATCGGTCCCCGGTGGTGCACACCAAAAACCCCAATTCCGCCAACAAGTGATCCCGCATGGATTTTTCACTGGCCAACGTTTGCTCTAATCCGGGCAGATCGTTCCCACCAAGCGCCCCACCGCCCGACCCATAACTTTCATAGGCATTGCTTTCCGGCACAGGGCTTGGGGCGTCTCCGGGGGTGTCTGAGCTCCACTCGTTATCCACATCCGCGTCCATGGACCCGCCGCCATCCACGGCTTGACCCGTTTCCGCCGCCCTGAGCAAGGTGTCGGCCGTGTCTTTGGCCGCAGAAGACGCTTCGCCATCAAGTCCCTCAAGTCCATCTGGTCCATCTGGCCCATCAGGCCCATCTGGCAAAGCATCCGAGGTCATTTCATCTACGCCTTCGGCGCGGATTTCCCCTTTTTCCCCGGCTTCGCGGGCATCCGATTCCAAAAGCGGATTTTGTTCCAGCTCTTGTTCGACATATTCTTGAAGTTCAATATTGTTCAGCTGCAACAATTTAATGGCTTGTTGCAATTGCGGTGTCATCACCAAAGATTGGGATTGCCGCAGATCAAGACGCGGGCCTATGGCCATATTCGCCACCCCGCCAGCTTTGTCGTGAAAGGTCCTTTCTTACAGGCTAAAGCGTTCACCCAAATATACACGCCGCACATCTTCATTCCCGACGATGTCCTTGGGTGTTCCCTCCATTAACATTGTGCCATTGTGCAAAATGTAAGCTCTGTCAATAACATCCAGAGTTTCCCGCACATTATGGTC
>JAESSV010000137.1 GCA_016763895.1 Magnetovibrio sp.
AAAAATACCTCACCACAAAAAAGGCCAGACACAACGCTATGGCTGTCGCAATAAGGTTCGCGGCCATGACCATGTAGGCCTTAACCTGAAAGAAATATAGGCCCGCACCAACCAACACGATCAGAACCGTTGGGCGCACGATTTCAAGAAAAACCTGAGCTTGAGCAACGCGTTCAAAACCTTTGAGAAACGACATCCGTTGGTATAAAAAACACACCACGATCACCAATGGCAACATAATGGCTAGGGTCAAAAACTTTTGCTCGGCCATCGGGTCGGTCAACGGGTCGGACATCGGGTCGGACATCACCAACAATACGATGCCCCCTGCGACAAGGACGGCCCCGGCGGAACAGGCGACCACGAGCGTGGAAAAAATAGACAAGCCCATAATCGCCGCATGTTTTTTCTGCCCACGTAATTCGGCCGTAAGACGTTCCACCGACGTATTCATCCCCAATTGCCCCACAACGGCAAGCACATTCAACCATGCCAGTGCATAGACATAATCGCCATATTGAGCCACGCCCAGCCACTTCGCTAACACCATATGCGTCAAATAAGCCAATGACATCCCAATGGCATTCACAAACATGATGTGCATGCTGCCACGCACCAATTGTTGACGAATGAGAAATTTTATACTTGAGATCAAACCGCCCCCATTGCGATGGGGTCATGCACAAAGACAATTGCATGACAGGAAAAATTTATGTGGTTAAGTTGCTTGGTTGCTGACATGTGCAAAACACAGACGTCGTGACCGGTATCATCGTAATATCAATAATCTCACCAAAACAGGAAAGAACTTCGGGAAGGTCCTTCACCCTGAAATAGTTAAAATGAAATTCATCTAAATTTGTATTGTTTTTTAGGCGCTTTCTGCGCCGTTGCAGTGCATAAAATAGACGCGGAAAGCGCAAGAAAACAAATTTCAAAAAATGCCCCATGACCGTCAGTGGGCCTTCATCTTCAAAAATACGTTGAAATATGCGTACGCCTTCTTCCCCCGCGACCAAAGGCACATCGTGCAAACCAATCCAGAAAATAGAAATGGCTCCGGGAGTTGCCATTTTATTGATCATTTTGGAAACATCTTCGTAATTTTCAAAATGATCTAAAGACGTGCCAAAGATAAACGCATCCATTTTTTTATGAAACGAACTGAACTCACTCATGGTTTCGATGCGTGAACATATAAAGGGGTAATCTCGATTGGGGTGAATATCAATGGCATCAAGCCCCAAGTAATTCACCTTATCGGCCAACAGGTCTATGTACGAAGGATGATTTTTACCAATGCCGCAACCAACATCCAAGACATTGAGTTGTTCCGGTCCGTTCAAATCATGCACCATTGACTTAACATAAATCGCAAACAATTTGTATATGGAGGACGTGGGAGAGATCGACTGGCCATACACATAACTATCAAGGTATTCCGTAAGGGAACTATCTTGCTTGACTTTCCAATCCGAAGAAATAGCCTCGTCTTCTTCAATTTTTAATGTTCTAAAATTACCTTCAACGCCCTGAATCGAAAAACCATCTTGCCCCCAAGTCAAGGCATCATTTTTACGGGATGAAGACACCGTCAAAACAGTCTTTTCTTCTACCACTATCGCTACCTTCTTACCCACACTAAAGCACTTAACAATGCATTTAATGCCGTGCTTTTAATCTAGTTTTACGAAAATTTCAGTGGGGAACCACAATCAATACGCGTGTGCCGTAACCTTGGCTGATATTCTTTTTACATTGCGGGACCTCAACATCTTTGGCCCGGAAAATCTTCTTTGAATCTGCCATGACCTTCTTCAGATCATTTCATGAATACAATTATATGTATAGCCTATTTTGGGGTTTTTTTATAAATTGATAAAATATATAAAAAATAAAGAGACGCCACCGGCACCATTAAGGGCATTTTTAGAACGATTAACCAAGATATTGCGACTTGGAAAGCACGGATTTTGGCCATGCGGACAAGGTCAAATCAGAAGTTTAAGAGGCCTTAAGCCTTTATTTCACTGGATATTTTGAGTTTAAAGTTTAAAGGGCAAGCATTGTGCCGATCTAAAGCCAAATGAAAATGTATAATGAATTTCTGATGCAGCATCGGGATGGCTCGACGTGCGGAAATTTAGGATTGACCCTATTTTACTTGTGCTTATTTATGGTGTCATTGTCATCTTGAAAATTGTGTCGGTGGTTAGCAGGCCCTATCCTTAAGGCCTGACCGTGATGGAGATGAGCTTGTTGTTTTGCAAAGTGTGGACTTGTCGGTTGAAATAAAGTTCAGATCCTGATCTTTCTGTATCGTTGAAAGTGGCATATTTCTTTAAGGTGATGGAGATTGTTTCTGCGCCTGTTTAAGGATTTTACGCACGACGCCTCCCAACGCGCCCTCCTTATACGGTTTGATTTTGTTGCTTTTATAAGCACAGCCCTCTGGGAATTCCCATACATCATTGGTGCAAAAATCGCATGGGCCTTTGGTGCGGATTAACCGATTTGACTGAGCATCATAGCCCAGACCACCGTTATGGTATTCATCGGCCAAAGCCTCGCCCATCATTTCAAAGGGGTCAAAATAATAAGCCCTGATAACATCCCAGCCTGCGGTGCTGATGATCCTTTTAAGGACCTTATCGTCCACGTCTATTTTGATGGCGATCACACCATTCCATGCCGGATCGCTCACCAAATCTAGGTCCGTAAGTGTCTTAAAGTCTCTTGAAAAGTCTTTTTGAAAAGCCGTCCAAGCTTCCCTTGAAAAACGGGACTGCTTATAGAAATTAGCCCCATAAGAAAAGTGCGGCGAGGTGATGATACGCGTTTTAAACGTCACGCCATCAATGTCGATGCTGACATAATGGCGACGTTTTACGGTCTCTTTCATCAGGCTATATATGTCTTCCCCTTCAAAGTCTAAGTCCATAAAGGGAGCAAAAGCTTGTGCAAACATGGCGAGCGAGCTCCCGCCCACAATCACCAAGACCTTGGGTTGGCTCTGTACAAATTGTGAGACCACATACGCTTTGTCGAGCACACAGTTTTGCGTAATCGGTGCCGTGGGAATGTCGTATTTGCTGCTCCACCCTGGGGAAGCACAGCCAATCATGTCATGCTGGCAAACATCTTCGCCAATACGCAGGGTTCCTGTGGGAATAACGCCGTCAAGTTGACCCTCAAAGCTTCTCAACACATTCACAAAACGTTGATAATAGGAAACGCCGTTTTCATAGACTTCTGCTTGGATGTCATCCGGTGCGATTAAATTTCCCGCAATAATGTCGCCCTTTTTTAAGGTTGGATCAGTTGTTGCGATATCTTTTTCGCGCGTTGTTTTCACCAAAATAACGGTGCGACTTTCCAAGGCCCAAGCGGCTTCATATTGAACCGGCTTCGCCCGCCCTTTGTAGCGCACGGTGAGGATCATCCAGCGGTGGTCAGAGCCTCGTTCAACCCCCAACAGCCACCCCTCGCCGGTGGCCTTGATCTCAGATCCGGGGGCGATGTTCTTGCGAATAACGTTCAGCGACAGGCTTTCTTGGTAAATGGTATGGTGGCGATAATAATACGCATAATTCGCCGCTTCTGAGAAGTTTGGATACGCCCATGTGGCCCCATTGGTCGAGGGGAAATATGACGTCATATTCGGATTAATGCCAATCGTCATGATCGGAGCCTTGCGACACCCGTACATAATCGCTGGGTCGATTTGCTTGGCCCCTATCAGCGGGGCTTTCATCCATTTTTTGGGCTTTGTTGAATGGGTTTGAGGTTTGCTATCGACCATGGGTTCGGGAAACATGGTCTGCCAATCAAAAGACGGAAATGGTCCATAAGGCGGAATACCGCCCCAAAACCAACTGCATTTTTTGCACGCTTTGACGTCTCCAACAAGATCCACTTCTAAGCTCATTTTAGCTTTCCTCACTTATGGGTTCATTTAAAATTGCAACAGTTCAAATTCATGGAATGTAATGTGATTGCCCGGAGCCGGATTGCCGCCTTTGTTCCAGTGTTTTGCGGCCAGACGCAGGCAAACGTCCTTGCTCATGTTTTGCACCAATGCGCTTGCAGAACAGACCCAAGCTTGGTTATAGCGATCTTTGTAAAAGCTGGTGAAGACATCGCCGTTGCGCGTCAAACGCAGCCAACCATCCGGGTTGTCTTGTTCGCCGTTCCCCACATCCCGCCCATATTTGTTGTACATGTTGACCGAGGCCGCCGCCCAATCCGAAGAAATTTGGGTCAAATTAAAACCGTTGTTCCAACCGATGCGAAAACCGTCATCTTCATCGCGTTCGCTGCTGGCATAGGGCGGAGCCCCATGAACGTCGAACGTTAAATTTACATTTCGGCTGTTTAGGTCCGTATTGTCCATGTGATTATACCCAGCGTCGATGCAAATCGCCGCCAATTCAAAGGTTGTTCCCTGTTGCGGATTCGTCACCGAAAAACGTGTCCTGGCATCAAAGCGCCCATGAACAAGGTTGGCGGTCAAACAAGCGCCCCCTGAATAACGGCCACCAGTGTTGATGATGATATGAAAGCCATCGTCTTGTTTGACCAAAGTATCTTGATTTTGATGTGAATACCCGGCGCTCCATTTGCTTAAGTCTAATTTTGTACCGGCAAAATCATCCCTTAACACCACGGCAGACGGCGCAAAAAGACTTGTCGCTTCTGGCACACCTTTGGCCAACAGGGCGGTCACACAAGGCTGTGCCATTAACGCCGATCCATAAGTTGGGTTTGGGGCGTATGCCATGGCAGGCGACGCAATAAGCAAACCAACACCCGCGTGTGTTGCCGCGGCGCCAAGGGCCGTAGAAAATTTTGGGTTCGCAGGCCCACCCGG
>JAESSV010000138.1 GCA_016763895.1 Magnetovibrio sp.
GTGATCGCTCCCCAAGCTTCGGCTTCGCGTTTTGTATCGAAGGTTTTGGTCTGAAGCGGATAGCCTTTACGGCGGACTTTGGCCTGCCATTGATATAAGCCACGTTTTAGGATTGTTGCCATGAATTTTGTCCCAACCTGTTGATCTAGAACGCATTGTCCCAAAATTGTCCCAAATAAGCAATATTAATAATTTACCATAGGCTAAGTCATTGAAAAGAATGGTGCACCCGTCGCGATTCGAACGCGAGACCTCTGCCTTCGGAGGGCAGCGCTCTATCCAGCTGAGCTACGGGTGCACATTTATGGGCGCACATTAGCCGATCCTTTTCTATGGGTAAAGCGTTGTCCGTGTTGGGTGGTGTAAAAGTTCTGGGGGTGCTATAGGGAGGGCATGACTGAAAATTCCTCCCCCCCCAATATCCGCGCCGCCGATCACCGTTCTGAGCTTTTAATGCCTGCGGGATCTTTGAAAAAACTAAAAACCGCCGTGCTGTATGGTGCGGATGCGGTGTATGCCGGCACGCCGGATTTGTCTTTGCGCACCCAATCTGAATTTTCCCTGGACGATTTGTTAGAAGGTGTGCGCTTTGCCCATAAACACGGCGTGCGCATTTATTTGACCTTGAACCTGTTCACCCACAACAAAGATGTGGAAAAGCTTCCTGAATTTGTCAAAACCGTGCGCCAAGTCAAACCGGATGGGGTGATTGTTTCGGACCAAGGGGTGTTTCATTACCTGCGTCAACATGCGCCGGAAATTGACTTGCATGTGTCCACGCAAGCCAATGCATGTTCGTGGTTAACGGTGCAAAGTTGGCAAACGCAAGGCGCCAAGCTTTGTGTGTTGGCGCGCGAAGTTAGCTTTGATGAGCTTGTTGAGATTCGCGAAAAATGCCCCGACATTAAACTGGAAGCCTTTGTTCACGGTGCCATGTGCATGACTTATTCCGGGCGCTGTTTGTTGTCCAACTATTTGGCGGAACGCGGAGCCAACCAAGGCAATTGTGCCCAAAGTTGCCGTTGGAGCTATAAGGTTCTGGCGCGCAAAAAAGGCGGAGATGAAATCGAAATCACGCCCGAAAACAAAGACGATTTTGACTTCTATTTGGAAGAAGAATTCCGCCCCGGTGAATTGATGAAAATCGAAGAAGACGACCGGGGCTCGTATATCTTGAATGCCAAAGATTTATGTTTGATGGGCAAGCTGGATGAGTACTTAAAAATCGGCGTCGACAGTTTAAAAATCGAAGGCCGCAACAAAAGTGAATACTATGCCGCCATCACGGCGCGCTCTTATCGTCTGGCCATTGATGCCTGGTATGAAGATCCTGAAAATTGGACGCCGGAACCTTACTTGCGCGAAATTTATACCTTGCAAAACCGTGGCTATACCATGGGTTTCCATGACGGGCGGTTGGACAAAATTTCGCACAATTATGACCGCACCGATACGGTTGGCGGATGGTTGTTTGCGGGTGTTATCGAAAAATGGGACGGCGACGATATAATCTTTGCCCAACGCAATCCATTGCGCGCGGGCGACGTTATCGAATTTTTGCCCCCCGGTAAAATCGAGCCGATTCGTTTGCGACTGTATGAATTTGTCATCGCTAAAAATGGCTTCGTTACCGATCGCGCAAACCCCGGCCAAGGCCAAGCCATCCGCATTTCGGCAAGCCTTTTTCACACCGAAAATTTAGACAAGCTCAAAGAAATTTTGCCGCCCCTAACCGTTGGCCGCAAAGAAGCCGTGCTCAGTCCGGATCGTCAAGATTTGCTGCAAGGCAATTTGATGAGCATGGACGTGGAACGTGGCTTGCGTGATGGCACCGAAGACCGCCCAACGTTGAAAGGTCGGGTCCATACGGGCAAAGCCCCCGCACTTGGTATCGACAGTTGTTGCGGCTTGGGTTGTAACGGCTGCACCATGTTTTGGCATGACGAAAAATACGCCAAGGCGCGCGACAGTTTGGCCCAAAAGAAAATTGGTGAAAAGCTCAAAAAAGGCTAAAGCGGGCGCTTGATCAAGTCGATGTGCACACGTGGATTATACCGTTCATCGCGGTATGACAACGGCACCCTCAAACCTTTGACATCACGTTGCATCTTGTTGCGTCGCGTTCCATGTAGTTCCATGGCCAAAAGTTCCTGCATCAAAGTGGCTTGCTTATCCGTTTTTGCACGCTTTTCTATGTCCGCCAAAGCTTTGGCCCGCACAACATTGAAGAGCCTTTAATCTTTCGGCGTTTTGCAAACTATCCTTGTTCATGGATTATTCCTGATTTGCGGCGTGGGTGATTTGTAAAAAGACCTCTTCAAGTTCGGGCTCTGTGGTGGCGAGTTCGGAAAATGTTAAACCAGATTTCTGCACGGCCGCAAGAATTTCCGAGGCCTGAACTTCACTGGGCTTATAAGAAAACTCTAATTCCCGAGGCGCCACCAATGACGCACCCAAAGATGTTAAGCTTTGGGGAATTTCGGCTAAATCTTGGGTCAGCGTTAAGGTCACACATTTGCTATCCAATTTACCCATCAAGTTTTTTGTGGTGTCACACGCAATCACACGCCCATGGTTGATAATGGCAATGTGGTCACATAACTCTTGCGCTTCTTCCAGATAATGCGTGGTCAGCAAAACCGTGACGCCTTGTGCATTTAAGCCTTTGACATAGACCCACAGCTGGCGACGAAGATCGACGTCAACGCCGGCGGTGGGCTCATCCAAAATCAACACTTGCGGGCTGTGGACCAAAGCCTTTGCCACCAACAAACGGCGGCGCATACCGCCCGACAAGGTGCGCGCATAGGATTTAGCTTTGTCGCCAAGTCCAACGGCTTCTAAAATTTCCATGCTGCGGCGATCGGCCTTGCGGATGCCATACAATCCGGCTTGAACGTCAAGCATTTCAAGGGGGGTAAAAAAGGGATCAATGTTGAGCTCTTGCGGCACCACGCCAATGGCCCGTTTTGCGGCCCGGGTATCGTCGGTAATATCATGACCCCATATTTTGGCGGTGCCGGATGTTTTCACGGACAGGCCTGCCAATATATTGATCATGGTTGATTTGCCCGCGCCATTGGGGCCAAGCAAGGCAAAAAACGAGCCCCGTGGGATCACTAGGTCCAAGTCTTTCAAAGCGCGTTTGGCTTCGCCCTTGCCTTGGGGGCGATAGGTTTTGCATAGTTTCTTAATCTCGATGGCATTATCGGGAAGTTTGTCCACGGTCTACTCCTTCGGGGCGTTACAACTTGGTGTACTTGCGTTATCATCCCCCCGACACGAAATGTAAGCTTTCACTCACGACAAGCAAGCCCCAATGCGGGCGGCACACCAAACAGGGACAATAACATGGCTAACACTGACATTAAAATCGTCACAAAGACTACGGTTTCTTGCAACGGAAACACGTCTAGCAGCGGACATCCCAACGTCTTTTTAACGCTTGATGCCCACACCCACGAAGTCACGTGCCCGTATTGTTCTCAAAAATTCAAGCTTGATCCCAACGCCAAAGTCAGCGCCGGACACTAAACGTGAAACACGTTTTTTTGATTGATGGATCGGGCTTTATCTTCCGCGCCTATCACGGCTTGCCGCCCATGTTTCGCCCCGACGGCACCCCCGTCAACGCGGTTTATGGCTTTACCAA
>JAESSV010000139.1 GCA_016763895.1 Magnetovibrio sp.
AGCCATTAAGCCCGTGCCAAGTCCAATCAACAACCCAAAATCAAGGCCCACCAACGTCAATCCGGTGGCGTAAATGGCCCCCAAAGACAAGCACACCGTCGCTTGCCCCCGAACGAAACCAGCGATTGTTTCATCAATTTCTTTAAATTGGTCGCGAATCGTTTCAACGGAGTTGCGCGGCAACAGATCGTCGACTTTCAACACCAAAGCATCCCAGTCGCGCAACAAGAAAAAAGCGACAACCGGCATAATAAACAGCATCGACAGGGTGTTGATAAAGGCCTTGCCGCCCATGAACAGGCTTTTGAGAAGCCCGCCCAGCCAAGCCACGGCCCCCCCCGCAAATGCACCAACATTGTCTTTTAAGGCCTGAACCTCGTTCACACCCATTTGTTTTTCCATATGCTCAACAAAAGGCTGCACGAACACGCGGACGACCTCAACACCAGCCGGAATTGACGCAATCAAGCCCATCACTTGATTTTGCAACAAGGGGAACAATGCCACCATGGAACCAATCACGATCGCAAAAAAGCTCAAAAGAATCAGCGCGGTTGCGATTGACCGGGATTTAACAACTCTTTCAACCCTGTCTGCCAACGGGTCCAGGAAATAAGCGACCGCTAGTCCTGTGACGAAGGGCATCAAAACACCCGACAAGACGTACAAAGCCATCACGAAAAAGGCCAAACTACACAGCCAGAACCAAGCCTGGCTTTGGCGCCTCTGGTTTTTGCGCCCCTGGATTTGGTTATGTCGAGGGCCGTTATTGTTCTCGCTCATTTGACCTCTCCAATTGATTGCCACGCCGGATACATGTCCCCGCGTAAGAAAATCCCGACACGACTGTAGTAAATGCCGTCAAAATCATCAAGGTGTCTATCGTTGTCTCCAAGGCAAGTCCATAACCTGCATTCGCCAACACCACGGCGGCCAAAACAATTTGCAAGACAGTATTGACCTTGCTCACCATCAAAGGCCGCATGGTCAAGGAATGCGTGATGGTTTCCAACAATAAAGCCCCGCCAACGATCGCAATGTCTCGAAACACCACCAAGATCACCAACCAATTGGCCATATAGCCCTCGTACCCTAGGCTGATGTATATGGTCACCAAAAGGGCTTTATCAGCAAGGGGATCTAGGTATTTCCCAAGTTCTGTTTCCATGCCAAAGCGCTTCGCAATAAAGCCGTCCAGAGCATCCGACACACCCGCAGCCACAAACAGCCAAAACGCATACAGCAACATGTTTTCCATGATCAACCAAATGGTCAACGGAACAGCAGCCAAACGCAATAACGTGATAATGTTGGGCAGGTTACGGGCAAAGAAATAAGTCACAAGATTTATTGGCCCCTAAGGCCTAGGTGCCAACGGCCAGCTTCTTCCCAAAGCATTAAATCGGCTTGTTCAAGCGACAACGCCAATTGTTCGGCGTCCCCGATAAAGTTAATGTTTAAGTGAATTTCACCTTGGCGCATCAACACCACATCTGTATGGCGAATGATGGCCACGCCGTTCAAACGATTGCGAACACGCACCCAGCCTTTCAAATCCTTCACCCGCACCTGCAAGGGCAAAACCTGGCTTTGACCGACTTGGATCAAATTGTCTTCTTTCCAATTGTCTTCAACTTGAGCTTTAAGTTTAAGCGCCGCGCGGGACAAAAGGGCCGGGATGTCTTCCCCTTTTTTTGCCGTAAAGTTTTTCACCACCGTGTGTTCTTGCAATGCAGACCCAAAACGGGTGAGGTAAACTTCTAATTCCGCCGCGCCAAACCCCGCATCCATGCGCAAAATTCCATGAGCAACGACCACATCTCCGGTTTCGTAACGCGCCGCGATTTCATCTAAGCGCTGGGTATCACCTTCGATGGCTTGTTCGGCCCCAATGGTCCGGATATCTTGCAAGTCGCCGATGGGCAACGCCATAGGCACCAAACCACCACCGCCTTCTTCCCCCAAATCTTGCCACGCCTTGCGCCACGGATTCGGGTCATCCCACAACGCCAGCGCACCAGCGGCTTGATAGACCGGCAACATCA
The DNA here is from genome assembly GCA_016763895.1 of Magnetovibrio sp. Taxonomy (GTDB): domain Bacteria; phylum Pseudomonadota; class Alphaproteobacteria; order Rhodospirillales; family Magnetovibrionaceae; genus JANLGW01. The sequence goes on from JAESSV010000139.1 coordinate 2,046, forward strand.
ACACCGGTTTCGATTTTGTTTCCGCAAACGGAAAACCGCGTCGGTCCAACAAAGATCGCACCGCCGGGGCACGAAAATGATAGGTCATATCGGCAATATAGCGCACCGAAGAGACTTTCTCATCGACCACGGCAAAGTCTTGGATCATTTCCCGGATACGCTCAGCCGAAAGTTTTGGCAAACGGTTATGGTAAGCGCTCAACGTCAGGCGTTTGAGCAACATGGAAAAAGCTTTTTGTTCTCCGTCGCCTTGGGCTTGAATGCGTGCGGCTTGCGCCGAATCGGCCGTGACATCGACATGAACACCCACCACCTCGAACAATCGAGGGGCTTCGGCCCAAGCGGGCTGAATAAAGAGCGTCACCATCAACAGCATGACGCCGGCAAGAATCCCCTTATTTCGCGCCGTAAACACCTTAAATGTCTTCACTTGCATCACGTCCTAACCGATTCCGTTATAAGGTTTCCACTTTGCAGCATTGCAAACCGCTCGGGAATGCTTATTTTCACCTTATTGGCACTGTTTTTACCACGTTGAGCCATCATTACCAGAGCGGTGTGAAAAGCACCCGCAAGGAGGCTGTTATTTCCGGGGCAAATTACAAAGACGCAGGCGTTGATATTGACGCTGGCAATGAACTGGTCGAAGCCATCAAAGATGATGCTAAATCCACAACGCGATCCGGTGTTATGTCCGGTCTGGGTGGGTTTGGGGCTATGTTTGACCTCAAAGATGCTGGATTTAAAGATCCTATTTTGGTTGCAGGGACCGACGGTGTTGGCACCAAACTGAAAGTTGCTATTTGCACAGACAAACACGACACCGTGGGCATCGACTTGGTGGCGATGTGTGTCAATGATTTGATCGTCCAGGGCGCCCAGCCTTTATTTTTTCTTGATTATTATGCCACCGGCAAGCTCGACGTCGCCGCTGGCAAAGATATCATTTCCGGTATTGCCGTAGGCTGTCGTCAATCGGATTGTGCGTTGATCGGCGGAGAAACGGCAGAGATGCCGGGCATGTATGGTGGTGGCGACTACGACCTGGCCGGTTTTTGTGTGGGTGCGGTAGAACGCGATCAAGTGCTCACGGGGAAAGATGTTCAAGACGGCGACGTTATTTTAGGCCTCGCCTCAAACGGCTTGCATTCCAACGGCTTTTCTTTGGTCCGCGAAGTGGTCTCTGATGCCGTCCTTGGCGGCACCGCCGACACCAAAATGGAAGCCGCCGTACGCGACCATATCGTCGACCGTGCACGTCTGGCCTATGACATAGAGGCGCCGTTTGCTCCGGGTCAGAAGCTTGGCGAAGCTTTGCTGGCTCCCACCCGCATTTACGTCAAATCTTGCCTGAAAGCCATTGCGGCTGGTAGTGTACATGCTTTGTCGCACATCACGGGTGGTGGTATTTTGGAAAATATCCCCCGTGTTTTGCCAGACACATTAGCCGCAGACATTGACGCCACGGCCTGGGATATGCCGGCTGTGTTCAAATGGCTGCAAAAAGAAGGCAACATCGCCGCCACCGAAATGGCCCGCACCTTTAATTGCGGCATCGGCATGGCGGTTTTCGTGGACGCAACACGCGCGACAGATCTTAAAGCCATCTTTGAGGCACAGGGCGAAACCGTATTTGAAATCGGTCGCATTGTGGCGCGCCCAAAAGACAATAACGGTGTGGTTTTGCATAATGCACAACAAGCTTGGGGTTAAGTGATGAAAGTTGCGGTTTTAATTTCCGGACGAGGATCTAATCTTCAAGCGTTGATCAACGCCTGCAAAGCCGATGACTTCCCCGCCGAGATTGTTTTGGTGGTGTCCAACAAAGCCGACGTTCAAGGCTTGGAACGTGCGGAAGAAGCCGGTATTTCGGCAATCAACCTCACCCCCAAAGATTATGACAGTCGGGCCAGCTTTGATGCGGCCATGAACGAGGCTATCCAGAAATCAGGTGCCGAATTTGTGTGCCTGGCGGGTTATATGCGTTTGTTATCCGATGATTTTGTGCGGACATGGCGGGACAAACTCATCAACATCCATCCTTCACTTCTGCCCGCCTTCAAAGGTTTGCACGTGCATGAACAAGCTTTGGATTCCGGCGCTCGGTTTTCGGGCTGTACCGTCCACTTCGTACGCCCCGCCATGGACGAAGGCCCAATATTGGCCCAAGCCGTCGTGCCTGTATTGCCTGATGACACCCCCGACACCTTGGCGGACCGCATTTTAGAACAAGAACACAAGCTCTATCCTTTGGCGCTGAAACTCATCGCCCAAGGCCGTGTTCGCGTGTCCGCAGAACGGGTGATCATTACGGATCATAATCCGCCACAAGGTGGATTGGTTAATCCTGTGAGCTAAGGATAAAACAACCTAAGAATATCAAGGGTAAAAGCCGACTTTACCCAACAACACACCCCCAAATACTGGAAGAATTATG
>JAESSV010000140.1 GCA_016763895.1 Magnetovibrio sp.
AGCCAAAACCACGGCTTTGTGGTCGACGGCAAAACCCTGCCCGAAGGCGCCGTCGAATCTCACACCTCATTGTTCGACGGAACCCTCGAAGGCATCCGCCTCGACAACCTCCCCGTCTTTTCCGTCCAACACCACCCCGAAGCCAGCCCCGGCCCAATGGATAGCCACTATCTGTTTGATCGGTTTGTGGCGTTGATGGAGGGGTGATGAGGGCACATAACCCACAATTGTTGGCTGAGGCGGTCCTATATATTCTGTATTCAGAAGCTATAGTTAACGGAAAGAAATTGCCTAGCTCTGAAATAAAGGCTCTCCTTCCCTCTGAAACAATTACAGATACGCTCATTGCCTTTGCGATTAGCGACCTTAGACAAAAGAAATTTGTTACTAGATCACTTGGTCCAAGGCGAAACGAGCTCCTGATTATTTCCAGAAGTGGCTACAATTATGCTCGTTATCGATTACCTTTAGCTGGTACCGCAATTAACAACTTTTCAAAATCACCCAATTGGATTCTGGGCAATGAAGAACCAGGTGATGATGCTCCGACTATTGAACAAGAAACCAACCCCGGGCTTATTCCGGCTTCTATTGGCGATGTTTCAGACGACTTGGAAGAAATTGTTAAATCTTATGAAGAAATTGATGAATTTGAGAACCGTTCAATCCCAGCTTCAAACCGCACCGTAACCCTTAATAACAACCAAGTAGAGGAAGCCACCAAAGGATTAGACGAGTTCGTTAAAGAGTTTCAAAAAGATCACCACTTTGGCAACGAATGGGTTGCTGAAAAAGGTGCTCTTCTTAAAACTCTTGAAGCGGGACAAGAATACTTAAATAACAAAGTCATTGATGTTCGCATTGGAACAATGCTGATCCTCGAGCCGCTTAAAGAGATCGTTGCTAAATATGACCAAGCCGCCATTGGCGGAACCATTAGTGCCATGGCTCAAAAACTTATTGAGCTTTTAATCAACTTGTTTGCCGGATAACCAAAATGCCAAAACGTACAGACATCAAAAGCATTCTCATTGTTGGCGCGGGGCCGATTGTTATTGGTCAGGCTTGTGAGTTTGATTATTCGGGCGCTCAGGCGTGCAAGGCGCTTCGCGAAGAAGGCTACCGGGTGATCTTGGTAAATTCCAACCCGGCGACGATTATGACCGACCCCAATATGGCGGACGCGACCTATATCGAGCCCATCACGCCGGAATTTTTGGAACGCGTCATCATCAAAGAAAAGCCGGACGTGATTTTGCCCACCATGGGCGGACAGACGGCTTTGAATGCGGCCATGGCTTTGGACGCAAACGGCGCCCTTGAACGCCACAATGTGGAACTGATTGGCGCCAATGCCAAGTCCATTGCCAAGGCCGAAGATCGTCAGTTGTTTCGCGATGCCATGGATAAAATCGGCCTTGGCACACCGCGTTCCGAGGTGGTTAAAACATTACAAGACGGTCACGAAGCTTTGAAAGAGGTGGGTCTTCCCGCCATCATTCGCCCCAGCTTTACCATGGGTGGCATCGGCGGCGGCATTGCTTATAACATGAAAGAATTTGACGAGATCGTGTCGGGCGGGTTGGCGGCGTCTCCGGTCAATGAAGTTTTGGTCGAGCAATCGGTGCTCGGCTGGAAAGAATATGAAATGGAAGTGGTGCGCGACAAAGCCGACAATTGCATCATCATTTGTTCTATCGAAAATATTGACCCCATGGGCGTGCACACGGGCGACAGCATTACCGTGGCACCCGCGCTCACCTTGACCGACAAAGAATACCAAATCATGCGCAACGCCAGCCTGGCTGTGTTGCGCGAAATCGGCGTGGACACGGGCGGGTCCAACGTTCAGTTCGCGGTGAACCCTGAAGACGGCGAATTGATTGTGATCGAGATGAACCCTCAGGTGTCTCGGTCTTCGGCTCTGGCGTCCAAAGCCACGGGCTTTCCCATCGCAAAAATCGCCGCAAAATTGGCGGTGGGTTATACGCTGGACGAGCTTAAAAACGACATCACCGGCGGCATCACGCCGGCATCATTCGAGCCCACCATCGATTACGTGGTGACCAAGATTCCGCGTTTCACATTTGAAAAATTCCCCGGTGCCGATCCACACCTCACCACCGCCATGAAATCGGTTGGGGAAGCCATGTCCATCGGGCGCACGTTCCAAGAATCCCTGCAAAAAGGTTTGCGGTCCATGGAAACGGGCCTGACAGGCCTGAACGATATCCAAATCAAGGGCGTTGACCCCGACAGCACCCCGGACAATGTCAATGTGGACGCCATTGTTGCCGCTTTGGCAACGCCGACCGCTGACCGATTGTTGGTGATTGCCCAAGCGTTCCGCCACGGCTTGGGTGTCGAGCGCATCAACAAGGCTTGTCATTACGAGCCTTGGTTCTTGCGCCAAATCGAAGGCATCGTCCAAGCCGAAGCCGATCTCATCGCCAACGGTTTGCCAACGGACGCGGTCGAGCTTTTGAAATATAAAAAGATGGGCTTTTCCGACGAACGTCTGGCCGAACTCACGGGTGTTTTGACGTCGAAAGTGTCCAGCCGCCGGGTGGCATTGGGCGTTCGCCCGGTGTACAAACGGGTCGATAGCTGTGCCGGAGAATTCCCGTCTAAAACGCCGTACATGTACAGCTGTTACGAAGGCGATGGCATCAATCCGCCCGAATGCGAAGCCGAAGTCAGTGACCGCAAAAAAGTGGCCATCTTGGGCGGCGGGCCAAACCGCATCGGTCAAGGCATCGAATTCGATTATTGCTGTGTTCATGCGGCTTATGCCCTTAAAGACATGGGCATCGAAGCCATCATGGTGAACTGTAATCCCGAAACCGTGTCTACGGATTATGACACTTCGGATCGTTTGTATTTTGAATCGATCACGCTTGAAGATGTACTTGAAATTGTACAGTTAGAAAATCCAAAAGGCGTTATCGTGCATTATGGTGGGCAGACGCCATTAAAATTAGCGCGTGGTTTAGAAGAAGCTGGCGTGCCGATTATAGGTACAAGTCCAGATGCGATTGACCGAGCAGAAGATCGTGAGCGTTTTCAGCAAATGATTGAACGTCTAGGTTTGCGTCAGCCTGTTAATGCGACAGTTAGAAGTGTTGAAGAAGCGTTGGTAAATGCAAAAGAAATTGGTTATCCCTTGGTTGTACGTCCTTCGTATGTGCTGGGTGGTCGAGCAGTGGAAATTGTATATAACGAAGCAGAATTACTGAAGTAT
>JAESSV010000141.1 GCA_016763895.1 Magnetovibrio sp.
GATTTGGGCATTAAATTGTCCATTTGCACCAACAAACCGTATGGTGCGGCCATGAAAATTTTGAACGCGTTGAAGTTAGCCCAATACTTTGACGTGGTGATCGCTGGCGATACGTTGCCCGGCATCAAAAAGCCTGATCCGCGGCACTTGTTGGCGGCCTTGGAAAAAATGGGCGCGACCCCACACCAAAGTGCCATGGTCGGTGACAATCACAATGATGTTATGGCTTCACACGCTGCGGGTCTCTCCGTTGTTTTGTTCAGCCACGGCTATACCAAAACGCCCGTTGGTGAATTGGGTGGCGAAACGGTCATTGATCACTTCGATGCGTTGGAAGACGCGTTAAAAGGCTTAAGCCCCCGCCCCTCTTGATGGCGCCGACATCCGGCACGTAGCTCGGCGGAAAACAGGACCGCCTTGTAACTTATTTTCTGGCTCAGCGAAATAAGCTGTAGATCGTATAGAGATCAACATGCATATTTCAAGACACTGGTAAATATGCGCGAACGGATGAAGGATTCAAGGGATGAAGATTTTTCGAATTATATGTTTGGTGGTGTTGTTTGGTTCTCCGGCCTTGGCCGAACGTGCGCCCAAGATTGAAGGCACGTTGGTGTTTCAGTCCGAGCGATCCTTTAACGACACCTTATCCCGTCTGAAGACAGCCATAGCCGCGCACAAAATGGGGCTTGTTGCCGAAGCCTGTGCCGATTGCGGGGCCCGAAATTTTGGCGTCAAAATTGCGGGCAATCGCGTGGTGATGATTTATCACCCCCGCTTTGCCATACGCATGTTGGCCGCAAGCATCGAGGCCGGCGTTGAAGCGCCTTTGCGCATTTACGTCACCGAACAAAAACACGGCACCCAACTGAGCTATCGTTTGCCCAGCGCCGTCTTTGCCCCCTATGGCGTAGACGACTTGGATGCCATGGCCCAAGACCTTGATGCGATTCTCGCAGCCATCATGGCAGATACCTTGAATGAAAAATAAACCCCAATATTTGGTGTTGGGCCTTAGCCTTGCCGTGACAATCGCCGTGTTGGTGACGCTTTTGGGCGAAAGCGGCAAGCGGTCAATTTTGTTTGTGTTGGGGATCGGCATGGGGGTGACTTTGCTGTACGCCTCGTTTGGATTTTCGGGGGCTTATCGCAAATTGCTGGTGGAACGCGACATGACGGGCGTGGTGGCTCAGTTGTTTATGTTGGGCGTGGCCATCGTGTTGTTCGCCCCGGTGTTGAGCCAGGGCTCAATTTTTAACCACGGGGTGTCGGGATCTCTGGCCCCGGTCAGCGTTTCGGTTGCGGTTGGGGCTTTTATTTTTGGCATCGGCATGCAATTTGCGCGGGGCTGTGCTTCGGGCACGCTTTATACGGTTGGCGGCGGCAATCCTCGCATGGCTTTGGCCTTGCTTTTTTTCTGTGTGGGCGCTTTTTGGGGCAGCCTTGATCTGGGTTGGTGGCAAACGTTGCCGTCACTCGGGGTTGTGTCGTTGGGGTCGAAATGGGGATGGGGCTCGTCTGTTGTTGTGCAATTGAGCGTGTTGGGGCTGATTTTTTTGGCTCTCCGGCGGGGTGGATGGACCATTCAATCAAACGGTTTTAAACGGTTACTGTTGGCGGCGGGGGCATTGGCGTTGTTCAATTGGGGGACGTTGCTGGTGACCGGACATGGCTGGTCGATTACGTGGGCGTTTTCTTTGTGGGCGGCCAAGGGTGCGGTGTTGTTGGGTTGGGACCCCATGAGCAGTTCATTTTGGGCCAGTGGATTTCAAGCCGCTGCTCTTAAAAATTCGGTCCTGATGGATGAAACTTCGGTGATGAACATCGGTATTTTGATGGGCGCCTTGGTGGCCGCGACGGTGCTGGGGTCTTGGACCAGAAACACCCCCAAAAACCTAAACCCGATCCTGGCGGCCGTGTTGGGCGGATTGGCGTTGGGTTATGGGGCAAGACTTTCATATGGGTGTAATATCGGGGCCTTTTTCAGCGGTGTTGCCTCGGGCAGCTTGCACGGCTGGTTGTGGATCATATGTGCTCTGCCGGGCAATGGTGTTGGGGTTTTTGCACGCAAATGGCTGTTGCGGTGATCCGACAAAGAAGGCCGCTGTAAAAGGAAGAAAAATGCGTTTATTCTTATGTTTCCTAAGCCTTGCCGTGGTTTTGTCACCGACTTTTTCGGGTGCTGAACAACCTCGCGAATCCCATGCGGCGCGTGGCCCCCAGGTGATTGAGCTTACGCAAACGCCGTGTCAATTTCTTGACGTTGAAAAGAACCACGGGTTTTCATCAACCCAAAAATCAGATTGCGAGGCCATCAATGCGAAAACAGGCGTTGAAAGGCTCAAACAAGCCCGTGTCATCAGGGTGCCGCCGGGCGATTATATATTCAGAGTCAGCAACAAGAATGTTCCCTATGAATTGGGATTTTGGCTGCGAGACAAAGCATACGATTGGCGAAACCCTTTGCATCGGCTCACCAAAACGAGCGTATCGGGTGGGGGGCTGAACATGGGCGTCAGCAAAGATTATAAGGTGAGCCTAAAGGCCGGAGAATATTTATATTCATGTCCTTTGAACACAACGCCTGATTACACCTTAATAGTTGAAGCTCCTTAAAATATATGTTTTTTTAAGGCACCATGTAACCAAACTTAACGTGGCTGCGAAGCTTATGATGAAGGTCAGCTGTGCAATAGCGGGCCCCCAAATTTAACAGACCTAAATTTTAACTTATCAAGGTGAAATGCAAATGTTTAAAAAGTCTATTAAACCAACAGTTCTCAGTCTTGCCGTTCTTGCCAGCGTTGGCTCTATGTCAATTATGCCTCAAGCTCAAGCCGCAAGCACCGACATTTTGGTCGCAAATGCGGACTGTATGAAAAACCCCTGCAATCCTTGCGCTCCTTGTGCAAAAAATCCGTGTGCGGCTCATAATCCTTGTGCAGCTCATAATCCATGCGCGGCTAAAATGATGCACAACCCTTGCAACCCGTGCGCGGCCCATAACCCGTGTGCGGCCCATAATCCATGTGCGGCTAAAAAGATGCACAACCCGTGCAACCCTTGCGCTGCTAAAAAGCACATGTAAGGAACGTCTTCTTAAAATGGGTGAGCCGCAAAGCTCACCCATTTTTTTAGACCTTTAATTGAATCCATGATGTGGGAGTTATCTCTGTGAAACCGTTTGATAAAAAACTTAAACCCTTTTCAAGCTTGCCAACTGTTGTTGGCGCTGGCTTACTTTTAGCGGCAGCCGCTCCGGCTTTGGCAGCAGGCCCCGTTTCTGCTCAAAACGCCAACCCATCTGCAACGGCTCTGTTAAAGACCGGTTCCTTTGTTGTCGCGGCTATGAAAAATCCGTGTAACCCCTGCAATCCTTGCGCGGCTAAAAAGATGCACAATCCCTGTGCCGCCAACCCGTGTGCCGCTAATCCCTGTGCCGCTAATCCCTGTGCCGCTAATCCATGTGCGGCTTCAGACTGGATCGATCCTAAATTGGTGACCCGTCCGAAAGGCACCAAATTGGCTGTGGGCAGTTATTCCGCCTTGCTTGCTGAGGGTAAGAATTTGTTCATGGACCCAAATCTGAGCTCTAATGGGATGTCTTGCATCGCGTGTCACGACGATAACAACGCGTTTGCAAATTCCTTTGCAAAACCGTTTCCGCACAAAGTTGCGATGGCTGCGGGACGTGCGGGTTTGAAAACGATTGCCCTTGATGAGATGATCCAAGTTTGCATGGTGGCTCCTATGGCTGCTGATCCCTTGCCTTGGGATTCTCGCCAACTTGCGGCTTTGACGACGTATGTGGCGGCCATCCAAAAAACGTTTGTCCCAGAGATGGATAATCCGTGTGCGGCTCATAACCCCTGTAATCCGTGTAATCCGTGTAATCCGTGTAATCCGTGCGCGGCTCATAACCCGTGTGCGGCCCATAATCCTTGCGCGGCCCATAACCCGTGTGCGGCTTACTAAACAACGTCTTTCAAAGTAACGACCCCTGGAGCGGCTCAACACAGACACTTTCATATTCTGTGTTGAGCTTTTCAGTGGGTGTCGTTTGACGTTATACTGACGAAAATAATCCGGGGGACCGCATGAGCTTTACAAAAACGGAAGACTTTCAAGCCCTGGGGCGCGCTCAGCTTGAAGCTATGTTAGATGCCGGACAGTGGGTTTTAGAATGCCACCGGATTTTGCAAAAAAGCTCGGACAATATCGTTGGCGAAGTGCTGCGGGGGAACGGGACGTTTACGCAACTTGATCATTACCCGCCGGGGGATGTTTTTGATCAAACCAGTTTCAGCCAATATTATTACCATGCCCACCGAGAAGGCGAACATGGTCATTTTCATACCTTCGTGCGGAGCGAGCGAGCCGCCAAGTTCCAGCCGATCAAACAATCCCAAATGGATTATATGGATGAACGAGACGACACCATCTGTCACGTCATCGCAATTTCCATGGATAACGCCGGATTGCCGATTGGATTGTTCACAACCAACCGCTGGGTCACGGCCGAAAATTGGTTCAGCGACGCGGATACGGCGACCATGTTGCCCCATTTTGAAATGGACTTGGCCCCACCATCCTGGCCGGTAAACATATGGATATCGGGCATGTTACGTTTGTTTCGTCCCCAAATTGAAGATCTTATTCTCAAGCGAGATCAAGTGATTTCAGCATGGGCAAAAAAGCATCCCGATACGGATGTATTTGAAGATCGAGGCATCGATATTCTCAGCGAAATCCCCATCAGCATCGACCACCAAATCAACCACCTTAAAAAAGCTCTGGCGGCTCTTTAATCGGGTTAGTCCAAATAATGACCGACATTGGAAAGGTTCATTTTCATTTTGTATTTGATGTTTGAGCTGCGGTTGTTGTTGTCGATGAATTTATCATTTCCGACCAAAGCCGCGAAGTCGGCTTGGGCCGCGAAGGCCGGAAATTCAGATAGAGAACCAGTGTTATAATACGCCGTTCCATGCCCCACCGCCTCATGCACCAAGGTTGCGGCAATGTCATATTCATTGAACATTTCAGGAAACAACAACAAGGTCGAAGACACCATCACAACAAATTGTTTGGCCTTGGGAAGGGGAGCAAAGGCGCCCATGGTCAGGCCCCCATTTTTGGGACAGAAATTGCCAATGATGAGGTAGCCACCATGTGTTTGAAACATTTTTTGCAAGCGCGAAAATATCTTTGGGGTCTCGTCTTCAATAACCTTTAATGCGCCTTGAAGGCGATCCAAATAAAGGCCGTTGTTGTTTGAATTGACCTTCACCCAAACGGGATAATAGGGGCTTCCAACAATGGGAATGCCCTTGTATTGCAAGATGGGGACGGACGTCGCGGCAATTTGTTTGAATTGGTCCGTCTTTGAGCTGGCGCAACCGTCAAAGGAGTTGCCGCTCACTTGAACAATAGAGGCTTTTTCCAAGTACAAGATCCTCGCCATCTTCTTGGCGATGTAACGTTTTTGACCATCACGCGGAAAATTTAAAAGCTTTATCAGGGGAGCCACAACACCGTCCCCAGCCAAGCTCGCGGGGGCAACCACCGCCGAAAGGCCCGTTATAAATACGGTGGCAAGGGTGCATGTGATCCATCGTTTAAAGGTCATATTCATTCTTTATGCGCGTTGGTGTGCCCGGTACGTTTAAAAATAGCGGTGAGCTGGGCCTGGATCGCAGAGGCACAATAAACATTTTCAATGTCCTTGCGGGCTTGTTTGCCAAGGCTTTGGCGTAGACTAGCGTTCAAGGCGAGTTGTTCCAAGCCGTCAGCCAAGGCTTTCACATCTTGAAAGGGGACCAAAATGCCGTTTTCATGGTCTTTCACCAAATCGCGGCAGCCGGGTGTGTCAAAGGCGACCAACGGGCGGCCAATGGACGCGGCTTCCAACGGGCTGCGGGGCATGCCTTCCCGGTAGGACGGCAAAACCGCGATGTGACTTTGTTTGAGGATCTCAGCAACGTCCGAACGCCGTCCAAGACATGTTATCAGGCCTTCGGATTGCCAGGCTTTAAGTTGCTGTTCACAAATACTGGCGGGGTTCGCAGGATCGGGAGCGCCCACCAATTCAATTTCGATCGCCACGTTGCGGTCTTTTAAAAGCCGCGCGGCCTCAACCAGTTCTCCAATGCCTTTGTCCCACAACATACGGGCCACAAGGGTGGCTTTGGGGGGTGAGCTTTGCGGTTCTGGCGTGACGGGAAAGTTTTCAATGTCCAGGCCAGATCCCGGCACCAAATCGGTTCTGTTCGACGTGCCAATGCCCAACCCGTTGAGCAGGTCTTTATCATCTTTGTTTTGCACCTGAAGACGGGTGCATAGAGGCTTTAGAGCCCAACGCAAAAGGGGTGTGACAAGGCTTCGGATCAAACGAAATTTGAATGCATTTGAAATAAACACCACGCCCAGACCCGAAAACAAATTGATGGTTTGAGGAATCTTGGCGAGGCGAGCGGCGATGCTGCCATACATGATGGATTTGATGGCAACGTGATAGGCCACGTCCGGGCGTTCTTGTTTATAAATGCGCACAAGGTCCAAAAGAGCCCCAAGTTCGCCAAATGGGTTAAGGCCTTCGCGTTTGATGGACCAAGGTATCGTGCGAAAGCCAAGCTCTTGAATTTGGCGTTGGTGTTTGCCAAGGCGCGCCACCACCACCACGTCATAGCCCGCGTCTCTGGCGGCAAATGCCGTGGGCAAACGGTGGGAACAAAATGCCCAATCTTCGGTTACGGTGAACAACATTTTGGGCATTGGCAAACGCACCTAAGCTTTGTAGTAATCCAAGTACCATTCAACGAATTTTTTGATGCCATCTTCAACAGATGTGGTTGGATGATAGCCAACAGTTTCGCGCAAATCATCAACATCGGCCCAGGTGGCGGGAACGTCACCGGGTTGCATGGGCATCATATTTTTGATGGCTTTGCGCCCCAAGTTTTCTTCTAAGACTTCTATGTAGCGCATCAAACTAACGGCGTTATCTGAGCCAATGTTAAAGATTCTAAACGGTGCCGTGGTGCTGCTGGCAGGGTCAACTTGACCGCCTTCGGTGACGGGTTTGGCACTTGGCGGAGCGTCCAGTGTGCGCACAACTCCTTCAACGATATCATCAATATATGTGAAAGACCGCTTCATTTTGCCGTTGTTAAAGACATCAATCGGGTCCCCGTTCATGATGGCTTTGGTGAACAAAAACATAGCCATATCAGGACGGCCCCAAGGGCCATAGACCGTAAAAAACCGCAATCCCGAAGTTGGAAATCGAAACAGGTGAGAATAGGTGTGGGCCATCAATTCGTTGGCCCGTTTGGACGCGGCATACAGGCTGATGGGGTGGTCGACGGAATCCTTGGTGGAAAACGGCATTTTTTCATTGGTGCCGTAAACCGAACTGGAAGAAGCATACACCAAGTGTTTAACACCCGCATGCCGACACCCTTCTAGAATGTTGACGAAACCGACCAGGTTGCTGTCCACATAGTCCATTGGAGCCTCAAGAGAGTGGCGAACGCCAGCCTGGGCCGCAAGGTTGATCACGCCTTCGGGTTTGTGGTCTTTAAACAATTGGGCAACGGCTTTGCGGTCAGCCAAATCAATGCGGGCTTCGGTAAAGTTAGGATGGTCAATGATTTTTGCGAGCCGGTCTTCCTTTAATTTAACATCGTAATAGGGCGATAGAATATCGAGGCCGATGACTTCATCACCCCGTTCAAGGAGGACTTGAGAAACGCGGCTGCCAATAAAACCAGCACTGCCTGTGACCAGAACTTTCATAGGGAATTGTCTTTATGCTAAAATTGAAGAGTTTGAGGAAA
>JAESSV010000142.1 GCA_016763895.1 Magnetovibrio sp.
CCAAACAGTTCACTTTCGATAAGATCCTTTGGAATGGCCGCCATGTTGATGGCCACAAAGGGCATGTTTCGCCGGCGCCCAAAGTCATGCAAGGCCTTTGCGACGAGCTCTTTTCCGGTGCCCGATTCACCATTCACAATGATGCTCAAATCCGTTTGCATCAAACGGGCAATGGTGCGGTAGATGTCTTGCATCGCCGATGACCGCCCGATAAGCGGCATTTCTTCTTCACCATCCTGATCGTTTTTAGCCGCGCCGGATCCTTGCTTTCCAGCCTCAAGCCCCCTCTTAACAACGTTAACCAATTCATTGATATCAAAAGGTTTTGGCAGGTATTCAAAGGCACCACGTTCGGTGGCTTTCAAGGCCGTCATAATGGTGGCTTGGGCGCTCATCACGATAATGCGCAGGTTGGGTCTGATTTTGAGAATGCGCGGAACCAAGTCCAAGCCGTTTTCGTCGGGCATCACAACATCGGTGATGACCAAGTCCCCTTCCCCGGCCGACACCCATTTCCAAAGTGTTGCCGCGTTAGACGTGGTCCGCACTTCAAACCCGGCCCGGCTTAGGGCTTGTTCTAAAACCACTCGAATTGAATTGTCATCATCCGCGACTAAGATTGTTGCAGCAGTCGTCATACATCTTGTCCTTCTGGAACAGGGTCTTTGGACATGGGCAGCAACACGCGAAAGGATGTGCGACCAGATTGAGTTTCGAAATCGATTACGCCACCCAAATCATCAACAATTTTGGCCACCATGGCCAGACCAAGCCCGCTGCCATTGGCTTTGGTGGTCACAAAGGGGTCAAAAAGGTGCTCGGAAAGGTCATCGGGAATGCCGGGCCCATTGTCTTGCACGGTAATCGCCAAGGGCAAATGAACATGGCCTTTTTGGCCGGGCATGGCAAAGCTGATGCCGTGCTGATAGGCTGTTTTCAAGACAATTTCGCCCCCATGCGGAGCCACAGCCTCGGCGGCATTTTTCACCAAATTTAAAAAAACCTGTATCAATTGATCTCGGTGGCCCAGCACAGGCGGCAAGGACGGATCATAGCTTTTTTTAAAACTTACGGACTTTGCAAACCCATGTGCGGCAACTTTGTGAACACGGTCAAGGACTTGGTGAATGTTGAGCGGGCCGGTTTTCAAGGGCGCATTTTCAGAAAACAGCTCCATGCGTTCGATCAAATCTTTGATCCTGTCTGATTCATCTTGAATCAACCGCGTTAGTTCACGATCTGCGTCGTTGGCCCCTTGTTCTAAAAGCTGTGCCGCGCCGCGAATGCCACTCAATGGATTTTTGACTTCATGGGCCAACATAGAGGACATCGCCGACATGGAACGCGCTGAATCGCGGTGTGTCAGCCGATGGGCAATTTGATCCGCAATGGACCGTTCTTGAAGGGACAATATAACGCTTTTATGTCCGTGATCCGCGACACCGTCTAATAATTCAGAAACCTGTACGTTAACGGTACGTTGCCCGGTTCGGGGCGTGTCCAAAACGATCCGATGTTCGGTCACGGTACTCACCCCGCCCCGCACCTGATCAATCAAAGCAAAAACAGGACTGTCTTGAGGAATTAAGTCGGTCAAAGGTGTGCGGGCAAAGGCTCCTGAACTTAACGAAAAAAGGTGTTCCGCAGCCAGGTTGGCGAATTGAACCTGATCATTATGACTGAGAACCAACACCGCTTGGGATAAAGCGTTCAACACCAAATCCGGCGTCACCCCTCCTGTTTTTATTGAGGTTGTCTTGTTTGGGGCAGTGGGTTGGCTCATAAGGTTCAGGCTGCTTTTTGTTCGATAAGGGGGGCAAAAAAAGCCTGGATTAAATCCGGCACTTGATCGGGGCAATTACAGGCAAAAGTCAATGCTCTAAATTCGGCTGAATTTGGCAATCCCTTGGAATACCAACCAATATGTTTGCGCATATTGCGCATGCCCAGCTCTTTTCCATAATGAGAAAGCATCGCATCATAATGGATCAGGATGGTTTCCAGCTTGATTTCCAAGCTGGGGTCCGCCAAGCGTTCCCCGGTTTTGAGAAAATGAGCCACTTGCGAAGGAAACCAAGGCTTTCCATAACAGCCCCGGCCAATCATCACGCCGTCGGTTTTCGACAGCTCAAACATCCGCCCGGCATCATCAAGCGTGTTCACATCACCATTTCCCGTCACGGGCAAACCAACCGCCGCCTTCACTTCGGCGATAAAGGCCCAATCGGAATGACCCTTGTACATTTGTTGGCGCGTGCGACCGTGCACCACAATGGACTGAATGCCACTTTCTTCGGCGATGCGTGCTAGATTCGGGGCATTGCGATTGTCCGCATCCCACCCGGTGCGCATTTTCAAGGTCACGGGGGTCGATACCGCATTCACGGCTGCTTCCATAATTTTCCCGGCCAAGACTTCATCTTTCATCAAGGCCGAGCCAGAATAACCGTTCACCACTTTTTTCGCAGGACAGCCCATGTTCAAATCAATAATCGCCGCGCCGCGATCTTCGTTCATTTTGGCGGCTTCGGCGACCACATCCGGCTCAGTCCCCGCCAACTGAACCGACATGGGGAATTCATCCACGCAGGCCGTGGACATCCGCATGGTCTTTTTGTTGGCATAAATCATGGCCTTTGAGGCAATCATTTCAGACACCACAAGCCCCACGCCAAAACGTCTCACCAGACGGCGAAACGGACGGTCGGTCACCCCAGCCATAGGGGCCAACATCACATTATTTTCAAGCTCAACAGAGCCAATTTTGTAAGTCATGAACGCGAAAATCCAAGGCAGTAAAAAAATACGTGCCTATTTATTGTGCAAAAAACATAAAAACGCAAGGGTTTGAAGGGGGATTAAGCCAAAATAACGTCTGTGACGACTTTCACGCCGATGTAGCCCAAGGCCAACAACAAATAGCCCAACAGCACATACCGGGCGGCTTTTCGTCCTCTTAAGCCTGTTTTATGATGGGCAAACAACACCCCACCAATGACCACAAAGGCCAAAATGCTTAAGATGGTTTTGTGATCAAAGACCAACAACGTCCCGCGAACTTTATATTCTGCTGCCATGCCTGTGATAAGGCCAAGGCCCAAAATCGCTTCACCCCACCCCAACAAGCGCACCGTCATTGATCCACAATCGGCAACCGAAGGCAATTTGTGGGTCAATTTGGTCGGGCGTTTGGTTTTCAAGGCCCGGTCTTGTAAAAAAGCCGCCAAGGCCGCCACAGCCGAGATGGTCACCAAAGCATAAGTCGCCACCGAAATAACGATGTGCACAATCAACCAACCATCGGGCCCGGCCCCAGCCCCAGTTGGCATGGTGGATATAGGGGGTATGGTGGCCCCCTCACCCCGTCCAGAAGCTTCGGCCAGCAAAGCCACCAAGCCCATTAACGCCATATACGGCACCAACAATGGGGTTAAGCGCCACGTTTCGCGCACGGACCACGCCAACATGGCAAACAATGTCATGGTTGCCGCGATGCTCACCCACAGCGCACTGGTCAGCCCCGCTTGCCAAGTGCCGGACAATTGCACCAAAACCCAAGCCAAAGGCCCCAGCGCACTTAAGGCCAAGCACGCCCAAAAAGCTGTGTTTGGCGTAAAATCAGATCGAGCCTCGCCCCGAAAAGCCATAAAGCCGACCGGAAAAAGGCAAAAGATAGCGACCAGACCGTGAATAAAGTTAACTGACATAAACGCACAATCGCTCCTTGAAGAGTTTTGTGCAAGGTGTCTTTTAACCGTTCGCAAGGGATCCACCTTAAAACCGTGTAAAAATCCGCACAAAGTGATAGTTTGTGGGCCATGACACAGAAACAAACTCAAAGGACCACAGCGTTGATTGTGGCCGCAGGACGAGGCCACCGTTTTGGCGGACCGTTGCCGAAACAATACGCACGACTAGCTGGAAAAACTGTATTATATCATACCGTTAAGGCATTTTCACAAGCCCATAACGTTGACCTTGTGCGGTGTGTTATTCACCCCGATGACCAAGATCTTTATAACGAATCCGTCCAAGGCCTTGATCTATTGCCCCCGGTCATGGGCGGAGCCGAACGCCAAGATTCGGTTCGTCTTGGGCTGGAAAGCCTCACAAGCCTAGATGTCGATAAGGTTCTTATCCACGACGGAGCCAGACCTTTTGTATCCCAAGCCGTCATTGACGGTGTTCTTACAGCCCTTGATACGGCGAAGGCCGCCCTGCCGGCTTTGAGGGTTGCCGATACGCTCAAACGCGGAAATGATCAGGACTTAATTAAAGAAACCGTGTCTCGGGAAGACTTGTACCGCGCCCAAACACCACAAGGCTTTCATTTGCCTGAAATCATCGAAGCCCATCAAAAATTTGAGGGTGATCCGTTAACGGATGATGCGCAATTGTTTGAAAGTTTAGGAATTCCCGTCACCTTAAGCCAAGGATCTCATGACAACTATAAAATCACCACCGGAGAAGACCTGATGAGAGCGGAACGCCTCATCACGATAAGCTCAGAAACCCGCATGGGCATGGGGTTTGATGTCCACACGTTTGGGGACGGCAATTTTGTTACCTTGTGTGGCATCGAAATCCCTCATGACTTTGGCTTGGTTGGCCATTCCGATGCTGACGTTGCCTTGCACGCCCTAACCGACGCGCTGTTGGGCGCGATAGGAGCCGGAGACATCGGTCAACACTTCCCCCCCAGCGATCAACAATGGAAAGGCGCCAAATCTTTTCAATTTGTTCAACACGGGTGCCAATTGATCCGCGAACGCGGTGGTAAAATTATCAATGTGGATGTGACGCTTATTTGTGAAGCGCCAAAAGTTTGGCCTCACCGTGAGGCTATGATCGCGAAGATTGCCGAAATCTTGGACTTAAGCCCCGACCGGGTATCGGTCAAAGCAACCACGACGGAAGGCTTGGGTTTTACGGGACGCAAAGAGGGCATTGCCGCGCAAGCCTTGGTTTCAGTTCAATTACCCGGCCAATTACCCGGCCAATTACCCGCGTGTTAATGGCATGCAGAACCTCACCTTAAGCAAAGCCATTGTCTTGCGGATTGACCCCGACCCCAACATAAGAACCACCATCCGCAAAGTTCTTGAAGGAGCCGGCTTTCGCCATATCAAAGAAGGCGCCGGGCTCAAGGACATAATTCTCCCGGGGCTTGCCTATGGCAGCCCGGACGAAGCCACGAAAAAAGCTTTGGGCCGTCTACTATATGTCTCTGAAGACATCGTCAGACGGATGGTCGACACAAAGTTTGATCATGTGAGCAAGCTTTGTCAGTCTTTGATCGAAGACACCGACCTGTTGAAACCGTTGTCCACCGCAATCTTGCGAGGGTTTGATGAAAAAGATGCCGATACGGCCCGTTTAGCCCACAAGATTTCCGAATCTGTGCAATCGAAAACTTAACGACAAACAAACGCCTATAGGGTTTCTTTTGCTATCCAATTTAAGTATTCTGGGGATCCACCCTTGATATCCAGCGCGACAATACAAGGGCAATCATAACTGTGCAGGGCTAGAATGCGCTGTGTGGCTTGGGACACCAAATCCTTTCGCGTTTTTAGCACCAAAGCGACCTCTTGGTCGTCTTGAACGTGCCCATCCCACCAATAAACAGACTGAACTTCGCCCAAAATATTGGCACAAGCCACCAACCGTTCGGTGACAAGGGTCTTGGCAATTTGGTTGGCCTCATCCCTTGAAGATGCGGTGACATATAGCCACTGTAAGGGATGTTGAATTTTATGTTTTGGCTTGTTCATGAAGAGTTATCCCCATCCCCACCTTGGATTCATATTCGTTCTAACGTAACATGCCCACAAATGAATGCAATTGCGTGGAGAATGAGATATGGCTTCAAAAGCCACAACTTCAAATAGGGCAACACGCGGGGCACCAAGCCGGGCACAATCGGACTGGTTACAACGTGGCGTCAACCAACCGGGTGGAAAGTTGCCGTTGTTTAACGAAGAAGGCCAGCAAGTCCCGGAACGTACCGTTAAATCCTGTATTGATAAGGGTTGGGCCGAACCTTGGTTTTCAAACCCGTTGAAACCGGACTGGATTGTTTGCAAGCTGACCGATCAAGGCCGCAAGGCTTTACAGCCTTAATGATTTAGATCCAAGACTTTACAGCCTTAGTCCGTTAGATCCAGGGCTTTACAGCCTTAATCTTCTAGATCAAGGTCAACATATCCCTGTTCCAAGGCATAACGCAGCGCCTCGAATGCTTTTCTGGATTCTTCATAAGCTTCACGATGGATACGCATTTGATCTATCTTTTGTGACGTCAAAGGCTCGCTCGTGTCCGAAGCACCGGCGCCAAAGGCTGCGTCTAAATAAGTGGCCCGCAACCGGGCAATGGCGACCGCAAACCCCAGAACAGTATTTTTGTTGAGAGTTGGGATGTGAGCATGAATAATTTCCCGGTTTGCGATGCGAATACCTTGCTCAATTTCATTGAGGAGCCGTTTTATATCCATCGTTTTTTGTAATCGTCACTGTGCTCATCAATCATCAAGATATGTCCTTTACCTGGCTCTAAACGGGGATCGAATGATGCCCCTATTTTGAGAAAACAAAGAGTGCCTTAAAATCACTAATATTTATATAAAAATCGCGTCTGTGACGTTCATCACATCCCCTGAAAAACAAACTTGCTAGTTTGAATGTGTGGAAACGATCAATTTGATTTTTTCACATCCCTCAAGAGCACTAACTTCCCCGGTAGTTGTTTATTCAACTACCGGGTTTTTTTGTGTTTTGCGATCGGGTTCCACAAAACACAAATACATCCTAATAATTTGAAATTAATACATAAAATTAGTATTTAGCCTGAGAAAAACAAGTCCGTTGAGCCATCTTGTTTCGCTTTTAAAAAGGCGTTTGCATCGTTTTTTTTTTCACGATCCCAGGCGCACTTTCGTATTATGTTCAATCATGATTAACCGTTTGCCTTATTTGTTAGGGCTGCCGTATAGTGTCGGTTCTGTTCTTGGAGTTTTTTTATGACACTTGTGCCTCAACTCGATCCTGTTAAGACGATCCTAAACCCCGATTCGGTTGAATTTGGCACATATGCAAGCCCCTCTTGTTTAGAGCGGCGGCCCTATAATTGGCTTGATAACATTCACATCATCAGTGGGGATTCGTTGAAATCGGCTGATATCGCCCTTGAACTAGGTGTTGAACTTGGCTCTATTATCAATCCCATCATTTGTCGCATAGGCAAAGATAACTTTGTCACAGTGTTAATGGCAGCCGATATGGCATGTGATCCGATTCAGGTCTCGAAAGCGTTGCGGCGTCCCGGTGAAGTCGTAACACGCCTCAGCACGGCTGAAATTGCCGCCCATACAAGCATGACCCCCGAAGCTGATACGCACCTTAATCTGATAAAGTGAGAAAAACATGCCAAGAGACCCAAATACAATAAGGCAAGTCAACAATGACGAAGTAAAATGTTATATGGATGGTGGATTTAGTATACAAACATATGATGCATATATGCCACTTACAAAGAGCTTTACATTAACATATGTCTTACAATGCGGTAGTTATGATGGAGAATATATAGACCTGTTTGAATTACAGGACTGGTTTGACAATAATA
>JAESSV010000143.1 GCA_016763895.1 Magnetovibrio sp.
CGGTTCGATTCCGACTGGGGGCACCACTTTTCTTAACCCAGCCATCAAATGGCTGGGTTTTGTTGTATCTGCTGCATTTACATCACTTAAGACCATTGGGGGTGATGTAAATGTTTGCCATGAAGGTGGTCTTGGCTCAAGCCGATGATTTCAAACGCAACAGACATGCACGTCATGAGGGCGTTAATTGCTTAAGTCAAATGACCTGAAATCCACCATAATCCGCCCTGATCCGCCGCACCCGAAAAGGTGGCCGCCAAGGTGTGTTTGGTTACTTTGAATGACCAATAAAATTACTGTGCAGGCTTAACGCGAATTTTATTTTGCTTCACCTTGGTGCCATGTAATTTTTCAATGGCAACCTTCGCGTCTTCCTCACGTTCCATCTCGACAAAACCAAAGCCTTTTGAAGCTCCGCTCTGGCCATCAAGGACAACCGTGCAGGATGTAACGTTGCCATAAGCTTTGAATAAATTTTCTAAACTTTGGCTGTCAAAGTCACGGGGCAGGTTAAGGGCGATCAGTTTCATTTTGGCTCCAATAAAAGAGAAGTGTGCGGCGTTCAGCTAAAATTTCAAAATTTTGAGCGTTCCTGTAATGCCCAACGACTCTTTGGCGGCTTGAATGGTATTGTTTAAATCTGTCAACTTCTGCTGAGCAACAGCTTCGTCTTGCTGGTTCTCGGCACCGTCTTCTTCTCGTTCACATATG
The DNA here is from genome assembly GCA_016763895.1 of Magnetovibrio sp. GTDB lineage: Bacteria > Pseudomonadota > Alphaproteobacteria > Rhodospirillales > Magnetovibrionaceae > JANLGW01. The sequence continues at coordinate 712 of JAESSV010000143.1, forward strand.
ATGTGATCAATTTTTGATTTTGTCCGGATTCGTTGGATCAAAGCGTCCGTGAGGTCCGTCTGTGCTTTGTAAAAGGTAATTTCTTCAATGTTTAAGCCAAGAGATTGAAGTTCCGCCAGATCCGGCAATTGTTCACAGAAACCATAAACGATCTTGTTATGGCGATATCCATGCTTTTCAAGCGTGCATCTTTTCTTAAGCTCAATGACTTCCAGGCGATAGTCGGTGCGTGGCTTGGGTGTGAGTTTAAAGGTTTGCATTGGGTTCGCCCGTTTATTTTATACATTGATTTGAGAAGGACATAGAGAAAAAGGCCTCTGCATCTTTGCCAAGGCCTTTTGAATCATGGTGCCCGGGGGCGGATTTGAACCACCGACACGCGGATTTTCAATCCAAAAGTTAGTCGATTCTTAGCCTGTAAGAATAAGAAAGTAAAGATGATTTACGGGGGCTCACAAACGGGCGATGCATATGCGAACATCTGGCGAAGTTAAACGGGCGAAACGAATCAACTATAAAAAATATACTATATTTTTCAATGAGGTATTGCTGTTTTTGGCCGAGCTTCATTCGGCATGGACGGGCCGGTCGGCAGAAAGGGCAGAAGGTTTAGGAATTTACGTCCGCATAGCCACAAGCCGACATCCGTACGTTCAGGCCCAGTTCAAGTGTAATGCTACACTACTGGCTCTATCGAGATACCTTTATCTGAAAGAGTGGACCACATGTCAGAGTTAGCAATTCAAACCAAAGATATTTCCATGTCTTATGGTGACCATGTTGCCCTTGATCAACTCACGCTTAATATTGAGTACGGTGAAGTCTTTGGCTTTCTTGGTCATAATGGGGCTGGCAAAACCACGACGGTCAATATCTTAACCACACTCTTAAAACCAACGCATGGCAAGGCTTGGGTTTGTGGGTTTGATGTGGTTTCCGATAGCCTTAATGCTCGCCGTCAAATCGGTTATGTCCCCGAAAACGTCCATCTTTATGAGGCCATGACGGCCCAAGAAAACCTACGCTTTTTAGGTCAGCTTTCTGGCGTAGAAGACTTGCAGAAAACCATTGATGAGACTTTGGAGCTTTTAGATTGCAAAGATTTGGCAAATAGACGGGTTGGCACATTTTCAAAAGGTCAACGCCAACGCATTGGCTTGGCCCAAGCGATCTTGCATCGCCCCAAGGTTTTGTTTTTGGACGAACCCGCATCTGGCCTTGACCCCATGGGCATGAAAATGTTGCGCGACCTCATTGTAAAACTCAATGCAGAACTGAAGATGACAATCTTCATGAACACCCACCTGATCGGCGAAGTCGCAAAAACCTGCACCTCAATCGGCGTGTTGAACCAAGGGAAATTGGTTCACAAAGATACCCTGAAAAATGTGATGGATCGGTTTGGAGATGACGAAACCTTGGAACGTTTATACCTGTCGTTAAACACCCAAAAGGTCGCCTAACGATGTTTGCATCAAGATACATCATGACGGCAGCCCTTCGGGCGAATTTGCGCGATCAGACTGTTTTGTTGATTGCTGGACTTTTTATCGTGCTGGTCTTGATCTCAGCCTATCTAGGGTGGTCTGCAACCGCAACGGTGCAGGATGTCTATCTTAAAGTCGTTGAAGCCTATGCGGCAAAAGGGCAGATTGCCCCGCCCAATCCCGTGCCGGACACACCGCCCCTTGGGCTTTTGCGAAACATGGCAACCTATGTCGCCTTGATTGGGGCACTGGCCGGTTTGGTTCTTGGCAATAAAACGGTGTCTGGGGATCGGAAAAGCGGTGTTTATGCTTTATTGGCAAGCCGCCCAATAACCAGTTCGGGCATTGCCCTTGGAAAAATATTAGCCATCATCATAGCGATTACAGGCTTGTTGGGCGTGGCAGCCCTTACCAATGTCATAACCTTCATGATACTGCCAAACTTTTCACTAAGTGCGGATGAATGGTTTCGGCTTGCCCAGTTTTATATCGCGTCTGATTTGTACGTCATTTCATTTGGATTGCTGGGGGCGTTCTTTGCCATAACCTCACGATCTGAAGCAAAGTCATTGATGATCCCTGTCACGATCTGGCTGACGGTCACGTTTATCATCCCGCAACTTACGGCGAATGTTTTGCCGATGGCAGCGTTAAACCCGCTAAAAGCAATGGCTCCGGCTCCGAGTGGGGCGTTCTTTGTTTTTACCCAAAGCGTGTTGACGCCAATTTCTTTTGCCGAAGCCTATCGTGCATTGGCGGCGACCCTGTTGGACTTTGCTCCACCCGGTTTTAAATTTCAGAGTTTTATCAGCCCAATGCTGACTTTAATGATCGTAAATGGTCTCTTAATCTCAGCGGTTGTTGTTGCTTTTGGAAAAATGGATGCAAGCCGGAGCGCCTATGATGATTAGCCAACTGATCGCCATCGCCAAAAAAGATATTCAAGATGCTTTGCGAACACGCACCATCTTTATCATGACGGGGTTTTTGCTTGTTGCTTCGATGGTTTCCATTGCCGTGACGCATACCGCAATGGGGGGAAGACTCCCTTCTGATTACTCCGTTCTCGAAGCCATGCGTGGCTTTGTTGAACACTTGGAAATTATCGGATCGGCACTGGCTATTCTTTTAGGGTACAGGTCTGCGGCCAATGAACGCGGACACAACACCTTAGCATTGGTCATGACACGCCCGATCCGCCAGCGCGTGTTTTTGGCTGGAAAAGTATTCGCTAGCGTGGTGTTGATTTGTGGCTGTTTGACCGTTGTCTTCGTGTCGATCAGCGTGGAAATTATGGTTTTAACAGGTGTCGGACTTTCTACACTTGAAGTCGCAAAGTTAGCCATTGGATTTGCGAGCACGGGTTTGTATATGACGGCCTTCTTTTTATTAGGCTTCCTCTTTGCTCTGCATTTGAAACATTTATCACATGCTTTGTTGACGGCCTTTTCAATTTGGTTGGTGTTTGTTCTCATCGCTCCACAAATTGGCGACACGCTTGATCCAGACAATCAAGCTGTTGGCGGATTGTTCTCTCAGCTGTCCGTGCCTCACGCACAAGAAGTTGAAATCATGAATAAGCTTGGCACCTACGAAGTCATTCGGACAGGTATCGAACAACTTTCTCCCAGCAAACATTTCGAGCGCCTGACCTTTGCTTTGTGGGGGATAAAAGGATCGTATATAGGAATGCCCTTAAGTGAGCTTTTGTCGGCAAAGATAATCGACATCCTTTGGCTGCTTGGCTATGTCTTGGGATTGGGTGGGGTTTTGTTCAAACGACAGGTGAACTTCACGGGTGACTAGACATCTAACCTCACCCCCTAAAGCAGACATTTTTCTGAATCACTTTTCGACATTAGCTTAGGGACAGGCCACCAGAAAGATTCTCTTATGCAATACCACTAGTCTGTTCCATAGGCGCTGACGTTAGATATCTCTTTATTAAGATAAAAATTATTTGGTCGTGGGACCATGTTTATCTGAGGCTATGAGAGCATCGCGTTTTTTTCGCCATTGTTCAAACCCATCCACATCACCGAATTCTACGAACGCGTAGTATTTGTGGTGGGGAATGTGAACGTCGCCGTCATTTTTGATGGGGCACCAAAAATCTTCGGTGCGGGCGGTAATCTCTCGGGCGTAGGCGATAACGCCATTGCTATAACTGCAAAACAGACAATTGAATTTTTGCATCACGTTCAGATACGCCAAGTGATGACGGTCGGCGACCATATAAGGACGTCGGGGCACCAATTTAAGGCGATAGATGCGAAAACAGATGTGTTGGTAGACGGTGAAAAACACATCCAAGAACAACAACGGCAAGATCATGCAATAGATCAGCGGTGAGGAGAGAAACACCAGCGGCCTCGTCTCAACGAAAAACCTCACAAACTTCGTCTTGAGCAGGAGATGATATGTGAGGACGGCTTTGTCGAAAACGGC
>JAESSV010000144.1 GCA_016763895.1 Magnetovibrio sp.
CGCCCCGGAAACTCTCAGGCAAAAGGACCGTTTTGGCGACGAGGCTCTGGAAAGTAGGCGGCTTATTTTAAGCGCCTCACCGAAGATGTAACTCAAATCTTGTATTTGGGGAATCTTTCAGGTTCCAAGACAGAGTGGGGCAGCTCCGAATTCTCAAGGATTTGGGCGTTGCTGAACTTATGTTGGAGAACTGAAATGACGAATCAAGACCAAGACCAAAACCTTCTCACCACCCCTCTTGATGCCCTGCACAGAGAACTCGGCGCCAAGATGGTCCCGTTCACGGGCTATTCCATGCCCGTTCAATATCCTGCGGGCATCTTAAAAGAACACCTGCACACCCGCGAAAAGGCGTCTCTTTTTGACGTTTCGCACATGGGTCAGGCCTTTTTGAAAGGCCCCGGTGCCATTCAAGCCTTTGAAACCCTTGTGCCCGGTGATTACGAAATTCTGGCCGAGGGCAAAACCCGCTATACCGTGTTGCTGAACGACAAGGGCGGCATCTTGGATGACCTGATGGCGACCCGCATTCCCGGCGGCTTGTATCTGGTGGTGAACGCGGCCTGTAAAACGCAAGATTTTGCCCATATCGAAGCCGCAACCCAAGGCAAAGCCACGTTGGAAATCTTGGCGGATCGGGCATTGTTGGCCATTCAAGGCCCCAAAGCCGGAGAAATCATCGCTCGTTTGTCGCCCGAAACCAAAGACATGACCTTTATGATGTTCAAAGAGGTCGATATTGCGGGCGTGCCTTGCTTTGTCACCCGGTCAGGATATACCGGAGAAGACGGATTTGAAATTTCCATGGCCGCCGACCGTGCGGTTGAATTGGCCGCGGTGCTTTTGAACGAACCCGATGTCGAAGCCGCAGGCCTTGGCGCCCGAGACAGCTTGCGCCTTGAAGCCGGGTTATGCCTGTACGGTCACGACCTCACCACCGACACCACCCCCATTGAGGCCGATCTGAAATGGGCGGTCAACAAACGCCGCCGTGCCGAAGGCGGTTTCCCCGGAGCCGACATCATTTTGGATCAGCTCGCCAATGGCACCGAACGCACCCGCGTTGGCATCTTGCCCGAAGGCCGCGCCCCGGCGCGCGAAGGCGTTGAGATTCAAGACTTAGCCGGCAATACAATTGGCACCATCACCAGCGGCGGCTATGGCCCATCCGTTGGCGGTCCCGTTGCCATGGGCTATGTGCAAAGCTCGTTTGCCAGCCCCGGCACTCAGCTAAACCTGATCGTGCGGAACAAGGCTTTGGCGGCCAGTGTCGTCAAAATGCCGTTCACGCAAAAAACCTATAAAACCAAATAATCACGGACCTCCCCAAATAACCCCGTGTCACCCTAAATAACCCAAATTAACCAAGGACATTCAAGCCATGACTGTAAAATTTACCAAAGACCACGAATGGATCACCGTAGACGGCGACATTGCCACCATCGGCATCACCGCGCATGCCTTGGAACAATTGGGCGATTTGGTTTTCATCGAAGTTCCCGAAGCCGGGCGCACCTTGACCAAGGGTGATGAAGCCGCTGTTGTTGAATCCGTAAAAGCCGCTTCGGAAGTTTATGCCCCCGTTTCTGGCGAAGTGGTCGAAGGCAATTCGGCTATTGCAGACGACCCGGAATCAGCATCCGGCGACCCAGCGGGAAACGGTTGGTTCTTTAAAATCAAAATGTCTGACCCATCTCAATTGGACGGCTTGATGGATGCGGACGCTTACAAAGCTCATATCGACGGTTAAAGTTTAAGGAATATTGACGATGCGTTACTTGCCGCTTACCGATGAAGATCGGTCCCAAATGTTAGCAGCTATTGGGGCAAGCTCGACCCAGGACCTGTACCAAGACGTGCCCGACAAGGCTTTGTTAAAAGCCCCCATTGACCTGCCGTTTCATGGCGGGGAAATGGATGTTGAAAAAACCATCTCAGATCTTGCGGCGAAAAACCTGTCCCCGTCCTCGGCGCCGTGTTTTTTGGGTGCCGGCGCGTATCGCCACCATGTTCCCGCCACCGTGGATTATTTGATCCAACGGGGTGAATTTCTGACGGCTTATACGCCGTACCAACCCGAAGTGTCGCAAGGCACCTTGCAATATTTATATGAGTTTCAAACCCAGGTGGCGTTGTTGACGGGTATGGATGTTGCCAACGCGTCCATGTATGACGGAGCCACGGCATGCGCCGAAGCGGTGTTGATGGCCAGCCGCGCCACCCGCAAAAAACGCGCCGTTTTGGCCGGTGGATTACATCCCCATTACGTCAGCGTGACCGCGACCAGCGCTCAACACTTAGGCATCGAACTCGTGGCACCAGATGCCGACCCCACCCACGCGGCCTTGGCGTCCAGTGTCACCGACCTGATTGACGAACAAACGTCGTGTGTTGTGGTGCAATCGCCAGACCTTTTTGGGCGCATTGTTGACTTGCAACCCATCGCCGAAGCCGCCCATGCGGTGGGGGCTTTGTTGATTGCCGTCACCACCGAAGTGATCTCATTGGGTTTGTTGGAAGCCCCCGGAAATTTAGGCGCCGACATCGTTGTGGGCGAAGGCCAATCGTTGGGCAATCCGTTGAGTTTTGGCGGACCTTATGTGGGGCTTTTTGCCACCCGGTCCAAACTGGTGCGACAAATGCCCGGACGGGTGACCGGCGAAACCCAAGACGTTGAAGGCCAACGCGGATGGGTTTTGACCCTCAGCACCCGCGAACAACATATTCGTCGGGAAAAAGCGACCTCAAACATTTGCACGAACGCCGGGCTTTGTGCCTTGGCCTTTACCATTCATGCCTCATTATTGGGCGAAGAAGGCTTGAACCGCCTGGCGCGCATCAACCACGCCAACGCTTGTAAACTGGCTGATATGTTGACGGGCGTAGAAGGTGTCACGATTTTGAACCACAGCTTCTTTAACGAATTTACGGTCCAACTGTCCAAACCCGCAACCGACGTGGTCGAAGCCTTGGCGGAACGGGGTATTTTGGGGGGCGTGCCTTTATCAAGGTTGCTGCCGGATCGAGACGACTTATTAAACAAGATGTTGATCACCGCCACAGAATGCACCAGCGATGACGACATGACCGCTTTAACCCATGCTTTGCAAGAGGTGCTCTCATGACTGATTTATCCCAAGGTCGCAGCAACGTCCCCGTGGGCGGATCGCAAGCGCAAACCAAACAAACCATCAGCGGATCAAGAGGCCTGGATTTTGCGGAACCCCTCATTTTTGAGTTGGGGGCTCAAGGGCGCACAGCCGTTGATTTTCCCGATGTTGAAGTGTCCTCAGATCGCTTGAACGGGCAACGCCGCAAGGCAAGCGTTGGGCTGCCGGGTTTAAGCGAGCCTCAGGTGGTGCGTCACTACACCCGGCTCAGCCAAAAAAACTATGGCATCGATTCCGGATTTTATCCGTTGGGATCGTGCACCATGAAGCACAATCCCCGCGTTAATGAAAAAATTGCCCGCTTGGCCGGCCTTGGCGACCTGCACCCGTTGCAACCGACCTCGTCCGTACAAGGCGCCTTGGAACTTATCGACAGTTTGGCCGATTGGTTGAAGAAATTATGCGGCATGCCAGCCATTGCCATGAGCCCCGCCGCCGGAGCCCATGGTGAACTGTGCGGTATGATGGCGATTAAATCCGCCATTCAAGCCCGTGGCGAAGCCGATACCCGCGTCCGTGTTTTGGTGCCCGAAAGCGCCCAC
>JAESSV010000145.1 GCA_016763895.1 Magnetovibrio sp.
AAAAACCGGCCTTGTCCTTGCGTTTTACACAGCTGATACCGCGGTTGCAAAAGGCTGTGCAGCCTGCCACACCCGATCTGCCATTCAAGGCATAGGGAAAACAATTTCTCAAATTGATGAAATTGCATCCGGCATTTCTGCCGCTGTGGAAGAACAAGGGGCCGCGACCGGTGAAATTGCGCGCAATGTCGAGCAAGCCGCTAATGGCACACAGGATGTAACAAGTAATATTAACGATGTTACAAAATCAGCTGGCGAAACAGGAGAATCTGCACGGGACGTGAGTTCTGCGGCAGAACAACTTTCAATGAAATCCTCAAGACTTCAAACTCAAGTTGAAAGCTTCCTCGCTGAAATGAAAAAAGTGTAAGTTTTCATCACTCCACTTTTGAAAAAGGCCAGACCGTTGCGTCTGGCCTTTTTTTGTTTGAAATATTGCGACATAACCAGAGCATCGTGGGCAAAAGGGTTTGACGGATCGCGTTGCATGGCCTGTTGGTCATGCGCATCGGTGCAGGTCGTGTTTTTTGGCTTAGCGATCAAGACCCCGGCGGGGGCTTTTCCATGGGATACAAGCTGAAGACAGCGCCACTTGGGGCTTAAACGGGTGACGTCCTTGGTTGAAATTTAGACGGGAAGATCACCGTTGATGGCTCAAAAGGGACAAAAATTTGCATCCTTTTTGCCGGGGACAGAACGTGGTAAACAAAAAAGGATTAATCGTTGAAGGTTTTCCAACCATCGCCATGGATGGCTTTCATGCGGCGCAAATCATTCACAACACCTATGGCGTTCCCGTGGTATTTAGAACCGCTCATGGGGACGAGGGACGCCCTGATTGGGCCGTGTCACCTGCCCCCCGCTTATGGTTAAGGGGAAAGCCCTTTGCCAAGGATGAATTGGCGCAAGCCTTCGAAAGGGTTTTACATTCATGAAAACAAGCCGCCCTCAAGTTCAGGTCTCTGCGTCGCCAAAGACCAATCGACGCGGCAATATAAAAAAGGCCATCCTGATCCCCTTGGTTCTTGTCCTGGTGTTGCTGATTAGTGTGTTTGTTGTCATGCAATATCAACAGGCGAGCCGGACAACAAACGATGCTTTCCGCGAAAAAGTGTCGGCTGTGGGAGGATTATTAGAACAAGGGACAGAAAATAATTTTTCATTGATGCATGGAATCCTGATCTTTCTCGAACAAGATCAAAAATTTAAGACTGCCTTTTTGGATGGAAACCGGGACAAATTATTCGAATTTGCGTCTCCGGTTTTTGAGCGCATCAAAAAAAATCATAATATCACCCATTTCTATTTCCTGACCCCTCAACGCAAAGTCTTTCTTCGCGTTCATCAACCGGATCGATACGGCGATATCGTTAATCGTTTGACCGCGCTTGAAGCTGAAAAAATAAACAGGGATCTTCGGGGCTTGAATTGGGGCCTTTAGGCACCCTTACGCTTCGCCTTGTTGTGCCTTGGCGAAAAAACGGGAAGCTTATTGGATACATAGAATTGGGAATAGAGCTTTATGAGGTGACCAAGATGATCCTAAAGCATTTTCCGCTACAACTGTTTGTGTCCATCCATAAGACTAAGTTGGACCAAACACGCTGGCAAAACTGGCAACGGCTACATCAACGTTCTGTCGATTGGGCGCAGTTCGATAAGGATGTTATTGTTGAAGAAAATGGCAGCTTGTCGTCGGGACAAATCGCGGCCATCAACAAATATACCTTGACCCAACACAATTTCGCCGTTGAGGTCAAGGATGGTGGCAAAACATTCCTTATGGCCCTTCAACCGATCATCGATGCCGGAAAGCATAACGTCGGCAACCTTATTATTTTCCAAAATATCACAGAATCCAAGGCCGATTTTTGGATGTCCATGACCTTTATCGTCTTGCTAGGCTCGATCAGCGGGACGGGCATCTTTATCTTGTTTTTTATAATCCTGAGGAACGTAAACCATATGATTAAAGCCAACGAAGTCGTTATTCAGGCCTCTTTGAATGAAAAGGTTGTGTTGCTCCAAGAAATCCATCATCGGGTTAAAAACAACCTTCAGGTGGTCTCTTCCATGCTGTCTTTACAAGCGTCAACCGAAACCGACAGCCACGCCACTGAAGTGCTAAAAGAAGGCGAACGTCGGATCAGAGTCATGGCACGCGTGCACGAAAATCTTTACCGTTCGGATGACTTGTCGCACATTTCCTCGCGGCAATACCTTGGTGCCATCATTGACGACCTGCATCAATCGTCCCTAGATAAAGTCGCTCGGGTTTTATTACAACACGATATTGATGATATAAACTTAACAATCGACCAAGCCACCCCCATTGGGCAAATCACCAGCGAACTGATTTCGAATGCTCAAAAACACGCCTTTCCGCATGAACGGACTGGAACAATCAATGTTTCGCTTAAACGGATGAACACCGGGGAAATTGAACTGGCCATTTCCGACAATGGCATCGGGATGCCCGAAGGTCGTGGATTGACCGGTTACAAAAGTCTCGGTCTTCGGCTGGTGAATGCCTTGGCTCAAAATCTCGGCGGGACGGTAATTTTAGAACGCGAAAACGGAACGCGCGTTTCTATCGTATTCCGTGGAGAATGTGTATGAAAAATGAACGCATCCTAATCGTCGAAGACGAACCCGTCACCGCCATGGACGAACGCCAAATTGTTGAAAGTCTTGGTTACACGGTGTGTGACACGGTTAATTCCGGCGAAAAAGCAATAGCCTTTATCATGCAAGACACCCCAGACCTGGTGCTGATGGATATAAACCTTGGCAGCGGAAAAGACGGCATTGAAACCGCAATAGAAATCCGCAAGCAGTTTGACGTCCCGGTTATTTTCGTGACGGCGCACGGCAATCGAGCCATTCTTGACCGGGCGAAAAAAAGCGAACCGTTCGGCTATGTGATCAAACCTTTTTCCAAAGAGGAAATGTCGGCCACCATCGAGGTCGCCCTCCATAACCACCTGTTGGAAAAAAAGCTGCACGAAAGCGAAGAACGTTTTCGGGCCATTGCCGACTATTCTTACGATTGGGAAATGTGGCTGGGCTGTAACGGCAAACCCAAATGGATCAATCCCGCAGTCGAACGCATGACCGGATACACGGTGTTAGAATGTATGGACATGGCGGAATATCCCTTGCAGTTGGCCCATATAGAAGACCGTGAAATCCTGTCCAAACACTTGCATAAAAGCCAGAAGGAGTCTTTTGCAAACGATATCGAATTTCGGGTTGTTTGCAAAAGTGGAAAAGACCTGTGGTCTGCTTTTTCCTACCAACCGATTTACGATATGAAACAGAAGTTTATTGGTTCTCGGTGGAGCATTCGTGATATTAGCGCTCGTAAAAAAAATGATGGCGAACGCCTAAAACTTCTTAAAGCCATTGAACAAAGCCCCGCCACTGTGGTGATTACCGATACCAAAGGCGTGATTGAATATGTTAACCCAAAATTTACCGAGGTCACAGGATACCTTCCTAGCGAGGCCATTGGACATACGTCACGCATTTTAAAGTCTGGAACGAGAACGCCCGAAGATTATAAAGTGCTTTGGGACACCATCACTTCGGGCAAGGAGTGGAAGGGTGAATTCCACAACAAACGTAAGGATGGCACCTTATATTGGGAATTCAGTTCAATTTCTCCGGTCAAGGCTGAAAATGGAAAAATCATTAACTTTATCGCCGTCAAGGAAGACATTACGGATCGCAAAAAAATGGAAGAAGACTTGCGCACGGCGATGACAACTGCGGAAGCCGCGAACAAGGCAAAGTCTGAGTTTTTGGCGATTATGAGCCACGAACTGCGGACACCTCTAAATGCCATTAACGGTTTTTCAGAAATGATGCAGCTGGAAATCCTGGGTCCTCTTGGCAACCCGGGCTACACAGGGTACGCAAAGGATATCCATGTTGCCGGGAAACATTTGCTTCAGGTCATCAATGACATTTTGGACATTTCCAAGATCGAGGCAGATGCTCAAGAACTTGAAAAAGAAGACATAAACGTTTCGGAAATGGTCAAAGGGAGCGTTGAACTGGTCAAGGGACGAGCGCTAAGAGCAAGCGTAAGATTGCGCCAAGATATTCCAAAAGACTTTCCACCGCTTTTCGCCGACCGTTTGCGTCTAAAACAAATCCTTTTGAACCTGTTGACCAACGCCATCAAGTTTACGCCACAACACGGCCACGTCATCGTAAGGTCCTTTGTTGATGCGGATGGTGCGATTGCGTTGCAGGTCGAAGACACCGGGGTGGGCATCGCAGCCGAAGACATCCCCAAGGTGTTTAAACCTTTTGGCCAAGTCGACAACGTCATGGTGCGAAATCAAGAAGGAACCGGGCTTGGCATTCCTTTGAGCAAAACGCTTGTTGAATTGCACGGCGGAAGCCTTGAAATTGAAAGCGTGCTGGGCAAGGGCACATTCGTAACGGCGCGTTTTCCATCGCAGAAAATGCTGAAATTGCAAAACACCACGTGATGATAATGGCCATTCCATGCTGTAAAGAAGCCCCTATATGAAGGAGAGGTTTCATATGTTCAATCGGCGTGGTTTATCATGAATTCCGTTGCCATGGCTGCTGAGAATGGTATCTTGAATGATCAGACGCTTGCCAACAAGAGTGTGGAAACAGACGAGGGAAATAGACTTCATTATGTCTCAAAAAAATAAATGTTTAACCAAAATTGCCGTTTTAGCCTTTGTCATGAGCACAGCAAGCGCCGCTTTTTCCGCTGAAACCGTAAATGTTAAAATGCCTAAAGAATTGACCGCTCAAGCCCAATGGGGGGCTATGGCGTTCGATACAAATTGTGCGGCTTGTCATGGCAAGAATGGTTCCGGGACCGATTCCGGCCCACCGCTCATTCATGACACTTACAATCCGGGTCATCACGGCGACGAAGCCTTTTACCGCGCTATGAATTCAGGTGTTCAGCAACATCACTGGCCGTATGGAAACATGCCCGCACAGACACAAATTAAACCCGATCTGGCCAAGAAGATCGTTAAATTTGTTCGTGAGGTTCAACAAGAAAATGGCATCGTCTTCAAGCCTCATAGGATGTAATAATTAATGGATGATCGTAAACTTGATTAAGAATTTGGCGTATGCTTCCACCATGCTTTTTCATTAATGGAAAATATGGGAAGATAGTGTTTTACTTTACGTGCAGGAACGACTTGCTTGATTTGGTTGTCCAATACATAGGGTTTTCCCTTATAAAATACGATCAGAATTGCGTGACCAATTTTAAGGTTTAAGTCCTTAACGGCAACGACACGCAAGCTCATTTCATCATAACCCAACAAACGCAAAGAAATGTATTTTGCGATGGCGTAATCTTCACAATCCCCAAATTTCGCCATGAATTCTCCTGGTGAAGCCCAATAATCTTTGCGCCCCCAATTGATAGGGTCGACGATATACGGAGCCCTGTTCATATAATCATTGACGGCCCGAATTTGGCTGACCCGATCTTTACCCTTTAAGCCTTTTAAAAAGGTCATCCACTTATCAAAATTACAGGCGTTTAATTTTTGATCTCCACATATTCCTTGTTTGGCTTGCGAACGTTCTTGGGAATAACGGGCCAGCGCGCCATTCCATTTTTTTAACGCCGTTAGTTTGGTGGATACCTGTTCCGTCGAGTTGAAAAAACTGGGCTTGGTCGCAACGCTGGCATATGCATTCGATCCAAGTGTTAGGGCAATACACAAAAACAAGCCCATAACCACACCGCGTAAAGCGATTGGGTTTTTAGGTTCAGACGCGGGTAAAATCATATTGGTCATGATGTCTTTACCTGAAGCTTGTGGTTAACCTGAGGCACCGGGGGCTATGGTGTTTCAGGCCATGAAGATCGGTGCGCCCTTTGAATCCAACGTTTATGCCCGATCAATATTTTCGGATAAAAGGTTCCATTTCATAACAAGCTCATACTTTGCCATCTGTTTTAATCTGGCTTGTTGGTATCGATTTTAAGGGGGCTATCTGTGTCAGGTTTAGCGGGCTTATGGCGGCCACCACAACACCCGCCGCCACCTTTGGAATGTCCGAACAAATGCATGCCCCCCATGGCTCCTAGGGCCACAACCAAAATCCAGTTTTCACTTAGCCAGTTCATTTGGGTCTTCCTATTTCTATGTCAGATTTAGTTTTGTTTGGCCTGTATGGCCTGTTCTGTCGCCAAGGCTTGCCGCGCACGGTTTTTTCAGGCCAACGGCTTTTGATGTAAGCCAGCGTCGACCAAATTTTCGTATCATTCATCATGCTTTTGAATGGCGGCATTCCACTTTTGAAATCTTTAATGCCCAAGGACTCACCGCCACCTTTGATATAATTAAACAAAATTTCATCCGAATGATGCCAAGTGTGACCACTTTTATCGTGGGGCGGGGCGGGCAATATTCCATCCGCTTTTGTTGTTTTCCAATTGGGTTGACCTTTAAGGTCTATGCCATGACAGCTTGAGCAAAACTGTTCATAGGCGACTTTGCCCGTGGCAATCACTTGAGGATCAGATTGATCTACACGGGCTTCGGCGGACCCCCAGTTGGATGAAAAATATAAAGCTCCCGCGACGACAATGACACTGCCAATGCCAGCGCTTAAGACAACGACTTTACGCATAATATTCTCTTTCTTTGTTTATGATTCTTCAACGATGAGGCGCCCACGCAACATGCCCATTTGACAGGTAAATTCAAATTCACCTGTTTTGTCTGGAATGAATTCAACCGAAACGGTATCGCCTTCGGGCAAGTGAGCGCTTTTGTTAAAATCTGGCAAGACCACCGTGTCAGAACACGTTGAAGATTCTTGTCTTAGAAATTTCAAACGAACGGGCGAGCCTTTTTTGACGATGACCGTGTCGGGCGTATAGCCCCCTTGAACGATGATCGAAATTTCCTGAAATTTACCTTTTTTCGTGGCGAGCGTTGCAAGTCCTGGCTTGAACCAAAAAAACCATATGATCCAAGCGATCAGCAAAACCCCCAAGAGCGTAATAAATCCTTGATCCCAAGTCATGATG
>JAESSV010000146.1 GCA_016763895.1 Magnetovibrio sp.
ATGTTGATGCGCACGGATTGGGGCTTGGTCAAACAAAATCCTCGCGATGGCTTAAGGCTTGGCGTCAGCGCCGGGGCCAATGTTGGCGAGCGGCTTATGTCCGTGGGCGCTAGACACTATGATGATATTCGCCAAGAAGCTTCGACGTGGCTGGATAAAGTTGAAATAGACACGGGCCGCATCGATGATATTCCCGCCACTTTTTCCGGAGGCATGCAGCAACGTTTGCAAATCGCCCGCAATCTGGTGACCCATCCTCGGCTGATCTTTATGGATGAACCAACGGGTGGATCGGATGTTTCGGTCCAAGCCAGGTTGTTGGATTTATTACGAGGCTTGGTCACAAAATCGGGATTAAGCGCCATCGTGGTCACGCACGACCTTGCCGTTGCCCGGCTTTTGGCGCATCGGTTGATGGTTATGAAAGGCGGCATTGTTGTCGAACAAGGGCTGACAGATCAGGTTTTGGACGATCCGCAACATGCCTATACCCAGCTTCTCGTTTCGTCAATATTGCAGCCTTAAGGATTATGGCGATGAATGCACAAAACGAACCAATGATTATTGTTGAACAGATCAGCAAACAATTCACGCTCTTAAATCAAGGCACCCAACAGATCCCCGTGTTCGAGAACCTTGATCTCACGGTCAATGCCGGAGAATGCGTGGTTCTTCACGGGCCATCCGGGGCTGGAAAATCGACCTTAATGCGGGCCTTGTATGGGAACTATCTGGTTGGCAAAGGGTCAATCAAAGTTCGCCACGGCGAAGGCCAGAACGGTGCTGGTTGGGTTGATATGAGCCGCGCTCACCCCCAACACATTCTGGCTGTGCGCAAATCTACAATGGGCTATGTATCGCAATTTCTGCGCGCCATTCCCCGCGTATCGACTTTGAATATTGTCGCTGAACCGATGTTGATTCTTGGCGAAGATGAGGCAACGGCACATCATAAAGCCGCCGAGCTTTTAACGCGGTTGCATGTGCCAGAACGTCTCTGGACACTGGCGCCGGCAACGTTTTCTGGCGGAGAACAGCAACGCGTTAATATTGCGCGCGGATTTTGCGTCGATTTCCCAATCTTGCTTTTGGATGAGCCAACGGCCTCCTTGGATTCAAAAAACAGAGAAACCGTAACCGCCATGATTATGGAAGCCACCCAACGTGGGGCCGCAATCATTGGAATTTTTCACGATAAAGACGTTCGAGCCAAAGTGGGCACACGTCTTTTCGATATAAAGCCTCAGGAGAAAGCGGCATGAACAGTATGATCCTAACCAATGCCAAAATTGTCACGAAAGAAGACGTCGTCACCGGAACCGTCCACGTAGAAAAAGGACGCATTACCGCCATTGACCAAGGCCATTCGTCTTTGCCACAAGCTCAAGACTTAAACGGCGATTATCTGCTGCCCGGTTTGATCGAGCTTCATACGGATAATATGGAAAAATGCTTTACCCCCCGCCCGGGTGTACAATGGCCGTCTTTGTCGGCGGCGGTTGCCCATGACGTACAAATTGTCGGGGCCGGAATTACCACCGTTTTTGATGCTTTGTCCGTTGGCGATTTGAACCAAACCTCATCCCGCCTCAGCCAATTACACGATATGGCCGAAACCATCAAAACAGCCAAAAAAGAGGGCGTTTTGCGTGCGGATCATTATTTGCACATGCGCTGTGAATTAAGCTTTGAAACCTTGTTGGATTTGTTTCCTCCTTTCGTCGAAAACCCGTTGGTGAAATTGGTGTCGTTGATGGATCATGCTCCGGGTCAACGTCAATTCACCAACATTGATAAATACCGTGAATATTATCAGGGCAAATACAATTTTTCGGATGAAAAAATGGAAGCCTTTATTGAAAGTCATCAAAAGACCTCGCAAAAGTACAGTGCGAAACATCGGGCCCATATTGTTGAACTGTGTCATGTGCACGGTTTGCCATTGGCAAGCCATGATGATGCCACCGCCGAACATGTCGATGAAGCCTGTCAGGAAAAAATAAGGATCTCGGAATTCCCAACCACCATCGAAGCCGCTCGTGCGGCCCGCGACAAGGGATTGCAAGTCTTGATGGGAGCCCCAAATATGGTGCGGGGACAGTCTCATTCTGGAAATATTTCAGCCCGTGAATTGGCCCGCGAAGGGGCCTTGAATATTCTTTCATCGGATTATTTCCCCGGGTCGATTTTGCAAGGTATATTCACCATGCACCAAGAAATCGAAGGCATAACGTTGCCCAAGGCCGTTCAAGTCGCGACCTGTAATCCGGCGACCGCCGCCGGCATGACAGACCGGGGTGAAATTTTGCCGGGCAAACGTGCTGATTTGGTGCGGGTGCGCCAGGTCGGAAAAATGCCTGTGGTCGACGAAGTCTGGACCGAAGGCATCCGCGTTTATTAAACGCTGGCTGGGGGCACCATGACGGAACCGCGTTACGCTATTTATTATACACCCGCTTCAGGCTCACCACTGGCCCGATTGGGTGCCGCGTAGTTACGGCGTGATCACCTTGGCGTTGATATGATGCCAGGCGACATGAAGCTCGGACAGCTGCCGGATCAACGTCAGCTTGAAATGACGAAAATCGCGCGCCATTACGGATTTCATGCCACCTTGAAACCGCCTTTTCGCACCCAAAAAGGGATCGGTTTTGAAGTCATTGACGCGGCTTTGGAAGAATTTGCCGCTCAACACAAGTCCTTCGAAGTGCCCGCCTTAGACCTTTCTGTTCTGGATGGGTTTGTGGCTTTGCGTCCACGCGAAGACTGTAAAAAACTTCAAAATTTCGCCGCCAAATGTGTGCGGGCCTTTGATTTGTTTCGCTTGCCCCCAACGGACATGGACCGCGCGAAGCATTTCCAGTCCAATTTATCGGATCGACAAAAACAGAATTTCGAGGACTGGGGATATCCGTATGTGATGAAAGATTACAGGTTCCATATGACCTTAACGGACCGTTTGCAAGGCCCCGAACTCGAAACCGTTTTGCAAGGTCTGGCGGATAAGGCAACTCATGTTCTGGGCGCTAAACCATGGCTGTTTGACAGTGTGACCTTGGTCAAACAATCAACATCGTCGGCAAGATTTCAAGACCTCAAAAGGTATCCGCTTAGATCAACGTCGAAAATTGCATAGCCTGTAAAAAATCGGAAATTGACTTTTTCAACGGGCCACCGTTGTCGACGATGTGAACATCATTTCCGGTGATCTTGTACTGGCTTGCCCGAGCCACGCGGCGTTTTATATCCGCCATTGTTTCACGCCCTCGCGCTTGCAAGCGTTGCGTCAGGACATCTTCGTCAACGGTAATGTATATGACTTCAACCGGCGCAAGTTCAACACGGGCCTGATCAACAATGGTTCTCGATACATTTAAAACCACATGACGCCCGGCGGCCAGGTCGTCTTCGACAGATGCTGGAATTCCATACTGCAAGCCATGAGCCGGCCAAGACAAAATCATCTTGTTTCCCGCCAAAAGCTCTGCAAACAATTCGCTTGAGACCGGGATATGATTTTCGCCACCAGATTTTGCAGACCGCGTGATATAGCGTCTTGGGAAAACGTATTGATCATCGTTAACCAACGCGGCTTTTGCCCCATCAATAAGGCTATCTTTGCCGGATCCACTGGGACCGACCACCAGATATAAAGTTCCACGTTGTGAAGACATAAGTTAAGTTTCCTCAAAAATTATGCCAACACCATAAATTATTTACCATCATAAACAATGTCAGTTTTATGAAAGAAATATGATTGATCCGGTTATGTGATGACCAGCCGTTGCCCTGAATTTTCTCGTTCCTGTGGCGGCAAAACATCCAGACTTGGCCACCGTCCGTTTTCCAAAGCACGGGCATAGCCTTCGGCCAAACTTCTGGACCGCATGCGAAGGGCGGCTGTGGTGTGTTCATAGCTGAGCCTGTGATGCGTTATGGTGATTTTTCCGGCGTTGGGGGTTAACAGCGCATACCACCCATCTGGGGTGCCATCATTTGCGGGCATGCCGATCACGCCCGCGTTATGCCAAATGACGCCATTGTCCAAAATCTGGGTGAAGGGCAGGCCACAATGCCCGGCGATGATCACATCAGCCTGGGCCAAGTGTGCCTGTTTGACTTTGATGTCCATGGGGGTGGACGAAAATATAAAGCGACTTATGTCATCGACCCCACCGTGGATTGCGACAATGCGCTTGCCGGCCATTTCAAAACAAATGGTTTGGGGTAAGGTTTTCATCCATTGTCGGTTGTCCGCACCGAGTTTCGCATCAACATAGGAAAACCACTGTTTTGACAAGGTGTCACATGCGCTGCCTTCGTCAAACCCGCACCCACAGTCTTTTTTCCCGAACGACAAGGCTTGTTCGCAATTGCCCATCACCACCCAAGGATTCCATTTTCGGATCAGGTGCACCGTTTCTTGTGGATCGGCACAATACGCCACCACGTCTCAGGTGCACAGACACCGATCGGGTTGAATGCCCAATCGGTCTGCTTCGGATTTGATCGCTAAGGTCGCTTGTAAATTGCTATAGGGGCCACCAAAGATCAGAAGTGGGTCTGAAATTTGACCGAGATCAAGGATTCCAGACCCTTCCGTCTTAAGGTTTAGCTTTGAAGTGTTCATGGCGCGGTTTTAAGGCTAAGGCAAAGGATCCACATCCGACCGCCATCACGGTGGCAGAAATAAGCAACAACTTTGCATATTTATGGGCCAAACCAAACGTTGGCTCGATTAAGTCAAGGTGCCCTCCGGCTTCTAAGAAGTACAACGTTGCGCCACTCATGGCGGTCACAAAGGCAACGCCAAAGGCCCAGGATGAGACGTCGCGGTTGAGCCAAATGCTAAAGATAACAACGGGCGCCAAAAACATCGAAGCCGTGCCGCTGACGGCAACGGCGGAAAACAAATCTTTTGATCCCCAAAACAAAAAGGCCAAACCACCCAGAAGAAACAAGATCATGCTGATGCGACCGTTTTTAGGGGTTGGTTCAGCGATATTCATGTCGATCACGGTCAGCTTTGACGCGCTGGAAAATGTGGAATCCAAGGTCGAAATGGCCGAAATAATCAAAGCAATATTAAACAACACCATGGTTCCATCACCGAACAAACGGGTGAGCGTTCGCACCATATCTTCGCCCCCGGTTTTCATCATGCCCGCATAGACGCCCAACAAACCAAACGCCAAAATACACGCGACGCTAATCCAACACGCATGTAAAAAGCTTAAACGCGTGGTCTTGCGATCGGCAATAAAGCCCCGGTCCATCATCACCGGGTCATGCATGGGGTAGCTCCAAATTTGTAGGAAGGCGACCAACAGCAAAATCCAACCCGGGGAGGTCATGTCCGGGCTGGTGCCCATCATTGCGGGGAAATCAAAGCCTTCTGCTTGTCCAGCGTAAACCAACAAGACCAGTAAAATTCCGATTAAAACGACGGTTTGCAAAACATCTGTTCGCAAAGAGGCGCTGAGCCCCCCGACCATAGAATAGCCTAAGGTCAGAACAGAAATGGCAACGATTGCGACGGTATAAGGGATGGTGCCCGCAACACCAAAGATGATGCCCACCACCAACAAGTTTGCAAACACTTCGCTGAGCAGGCGGATGGCAACAACGACATTGTATGCCGTTGCGCCTTGGCGTCCAAATCGAGCTCGTAAAAAATCCTGAACGCTTCCATAACCATGGCGAAAGCGAATGCCATCGACAATCCAGGCCCCGGTTAAAAATGAAAGGTAATAAGCGGCGTAAGCAATTGTGCCTGCTATTCCATAGTAAAACCCAAGGATTGCGGCATTCATTAACGAACGCGCAAAGACCCAAGTGGTGACTTGCGACAAGGTTAAGGTCAACAAGCTTGGCGCGGTTCCATCATTGGCAAAGCCGCGAAAAAAACCGTCCGCTGTATGGACTCTTGGAGAAAGGAAAAAACTAACGAGTAAAACGATGCCCAGTGAGCCAATGAGAATGTCATACATAATAATTTCACCACTTCTTTCAGAAGATATAATAATTCCTTGATCACGTATTCGTTCGGCAGGGTGATTTGGTTACTGAGGCTTCATTTTTTTTTGGACCATGTGTTCGTTTGAGCGCAAAACAAGCTCAGTTCAATCTTGTTTCAGATGTGCGCTGAGCTTGTTGGATATAAAGCCCCCAACGTTCACTCAACACGCGCCATGAGACAACGGCAGGATGTCAGCTAAATCGACTTTCAAACCGATCGATTGCTCTTGGCCGATCGGTTGATTGGAAAACAATTTAACTTCATGCCCTTGCAAATCGGCGGTGACTTCGAAACGGTCTTCAATAAACATACAGTTGGTCGCGGTGGCGGAAAGCCCCTGATCCGCTTCGACCAAACGAAAAGCCTTGCGCGGGACCATAACAAAATGTTCCGGCACATCAATTTGAATGATCCCCACGGGTAAAATGTTGCCCACATCTAAAAACCGTGCGGCCCAAACATCCCGGGGATTTCGAAATAAATCATGGGGCTGACCCAATTGATGGATAACACCGTCTTTCATAAGGGCAATTTGATCGGATAAAATCTGGGCTTCCCGGCGGTCATGGGTGACGTTGATGCACGTTAGCCCCAACTGTTTTGACAACACCTGGATATCGCGGCCCAGGTCTTCGCGTAAATTCGCATCTAAATTTGACAGGGGCTCGTCAAACAAAATCAGGTCGGGTTTTGCGGCCAAGGCCCGTGCGATGGATACCCTTTGTTTTTGTCCCCCGGACAGTTTTTCGGGCAATTTATCGGCATGTTGAGCCAACCGCACCGCGTCTAAAACTTCTCCCACACGCTTTTTCACATCTTGAGGAGACGCTTTGGCCATTTTTAACGGAAAAGCCACATTTTCCGCCACCGTCATATGGGGCCACAAGCCGTAGTCTTGGAAAACAAACCCGAGCTTACGTTTTTGGGGCGGCAAAAAAACATTGCGAGCCACATTCACAAAGGTCATTTTCTTGGCATGAATTTCGCCCAAATCGGGCCGTTCCAACCCGGCAATAATCCGCAACAGCGTGGTCTTGCCACATCCCGAAGGTCCCAACAGGGTGATAAAGCTGCCCGCAGCCACATCCAAGGAAATGTTGTTCAAAACCACTTCGTCGCCAAATGACTTGGAAATATTGTGAAGACTTAAGATGCTCATTTCATAGCCCCTTTCAAGCGTTGTCCCAAAGCCAACAAGCCACCCGATATGATGATTGTGACCAAGCTCATGGCCATGCCGGAATTGACGGACCCTTGATCGAATTGATGGAATACATAAACGGCAACCGTTTCCACACCGGGCGGCGCCAACATGATTGAACTCACCAATTCCCGCGTGCTGATGGCAAATACGATGAAACCAGAGGCAAGTGAAATCGGCCATAATAACGGAACGAGAATTTTTAAAATCACGGTCAAATCATTGGCCCCGGAAATGTAAGCGGCATCATCCAAAGATTGAGGCAATTGTTTTAAAGCCGTGCTGATCATGCGAATGGGATAAGGCAACATCAAACACAAATACGCCAGCAACAAAATAAACGGCGTGTTGTAAGGGGTAACGACCCAAAAGCTTTGATTCCACGTTAAGATCAATCCCACCGCCACGGCCATGCCGGGGATGGAATTGGGCAATATCGATAAAAAATCTAAAAACCCGGTGCCTTTGATGCGCAACCGGACAACGGTAAAGACCACGACCGTCGCAATCATCACGGTGAAGATCGCGGCAAAAGCCGCTAATGTTAAACTGGTCATAATGGCGGCCCAGCCATCTCCATCCAAAATGAACAATTCCCTTAGGGTTCTCAGACTCAAGTTATCCCAAGCCAATCCCCCGGACAAAGTGTCCATAAAAGAACTGATGGCGATGGTCAGCAACGGCAATCCAACGGCAATCCCGAAAAGACCGCCAAACACCACCACGACGCCGACCATAGCCCATGGCGACAAGGGCGGATGTTTGGCCTCCACAGATTGATTGTCGATGGTGGTTTGAAAGCGTTTGGAAAGCCGTTGATGGCCTTGATAAGCCACAAAGGCAATGATGATCAGAATTAACGACAACACTGATGCGCCGGGCAAATCGATGGGCCAATCGGAAAATTTTTCATGAATAGATGTCACAATCACCGGAAAGCCAAACCGGGCGCCCAATATTTCCGGAGTCCCAAATTCTTCGATGGTGAGAATAAAAACGATCAAGCCGCTGGATAATAAGGCCGGCAAAGCCATGGGGAAATTGATCTGCCAAAACACCGTGATCGTATGCCCGCCAAAGACCTTGGCCACATCCCCGTACTTGCGACCAATCACCGAAAAAACGGACGCCGTGGTAAAATAAATGAGCGGAAATAAATGCAACGCCATAACCGTGACCATGCCGGAAAAAGAATATAAAAAAGTGTTGAGATTAAACCCCAAAATCTGTTCTACAAAGCCATTGCGTTGCAACAATTGCATCCACGCCAAAGACCCAATGTAGGGGGGGATTAAAAAAGGGATCAAAAACATCGCGTCGCAAATTTTCCCCAACCGATCTGGGAATCTGGCGCGCATGTACGCCAATGGCACTGCTATGATCGCCGCGACAAGGGTGACAGACAGGGCAAGCCTGAGCGAATTAAACGTCGCCTCGATCAATTTTTCATTGGCTAAATTTGGCAACAAAGCGCTGAGCGGCGCCGCCAAAGAAAGCTCATTGATATGGGGGAAAATCGCAAACAAGAGGATCGCCAAAACCGGAAATCCGACGATGACGATCAATGTAGAACTGGATAATAAGAAAAGGGCTGGACGCAACATCCAGCCCTTTCCTGTGTTAGATGAGTTCATCGGAGAAGATCTTTTCCAAAAGTTATTTACCCATAATGTGAGCAAATTTTGCTTTGGTCTTTACCGCTTGGTTGGCTGCTGCAATGTAATCAAAGTCGATCAAAGTCAAATCGTTATAACCGGGGCGTTTTGCTTGGATGTCGCTGCGCGCGGGCAAGATATAACGGTTGGCAACCAAAGTTTGTCCGGCATCGGACAACACAAAATCAACGAACTTTTTAGCCGCATCTTGATGCTTCGTAGATTTGATAATCATGATGGGACGTGGCGCCAGAACGGTTCCTTCGGATGGGTGAACAATTTCCAAAGTTTCTCCTTTGGCTTTTAACCCGATGGCGATGTAATCAACCGCACCGAACACAACGCCTTTGGCGCCTTGCAAAACAGGGTTAAGAGCCGCTTTGTTGGCCCCGGGGATGACCATATCATTCGCAGCCAAGCCGGAAAATAATGTCCAAGCCTGAGTTTCATTTTGGGCAACCAAACCTTCAAGCAACGTCAACGCAGAACCAGATTTCGCCGGGTCAGGCATGGTGACTTGGTCCTTGTAGACGGGTTTCGTAAGATCAGCCCAGTGATGTGGAGCCGGCAAACCCGATTTTGTGTTGTACGCGATGGCCAATGCGGAGGCGCCTTGTGCAACATAAGTCCCCGTTTTCAAAGACGCGGGAACATTTTTGGCATTTTTAGACGTATAGGCCAACAATTCGCCCGCTTTGTCCAAGGTGATGGCATGCCCCCAAGACGCAGAAATCATCACATCCGCTTGAGGATTCGCTTTTTCGGCTTGATAGCGAGCCATAATTTTTCCAGCCGAAGACTGAAACAATTTAACCTGAATACCGGTTTTTGCTTCAAAGGCTTTCGCCAAGGCTCCCGACAAAGGTTTAGGCCCAGCGCTATAAACAACAATGGTTTCAGCCGCATTGGCAGCTGAAGATAGTGCGAGGCTTACAGCCAACGCAGCAACAAATTTTTTCATGTGAACTCCCAGGGAAGGATAGGTATGGCAATAAAGCCCATTAAATAAGAATGGTAACATTACCAACGTGTTGTTACGGTTTTATGACAGAGCAAAGGGAATATGAATTCCAAGCCCCTGCGCGGTCTTCACGCCAGCCCCCGACATGGAAGACGTTAGGCTCACAATTTCACCATGTGCCTTACAGAGGGTTGCAATCGCCAAGGCTGTCAGAGGTATGGCAGATATCGTCTTGCAGACAGCGAGGGCAAACATACTGATTGAAAAATTCCTGGTCCGCTGAGCCCCCGCAGGAGGCAACCAGATCAGCTTGTTGTGACCAGCATCATGATCAAACAAACGCCCAGCCCAAGCTTGCAGAGTACGCGCCCACAAATCATCGTATGGGATGCTTGTGTGTGAAGAAAGATTCTCGATCAGTTCACGACAAGCAAACCGATCCAAATCAATCCGAAACATGCGAGCGCCTGGTAAAGCGACAGCATACAGCTCAGAGGGATCAAGCCCA